>JAGNMT010000496.1 GCA_017991025.1 Verrucomicrobiales bacterium | reverse complement strand
CATGGATCTGCCTGAGTTGTCCCTTTGCAAGAGTAAGATGAGCCAGGTTCTCGTCAATCTCATCAAGAACGCGGTCGAAGCAATGACAGGCCATCCGGGGCAGCGTCGTCTCTCTGTCGTCGTTGGAGTGGTAGAGGGGAACGGACTCGGTATTGAAATAGGGGACACCGGCGTAGGCATCAAGGAAACAGATCGCCCCAGTCTTTTCACCCAGGGCTTCACCACCAAGGCCGAAGGCAACGGAATTGGTCTCCATTTCTGTGCCAATGCCCTGCATTCCATGGGCGGCAGGATCATGATCCACAGCGACGGCCCCGGGTGGGGCACGGTGGTTCGTCTTTGGTTACCCGGGGTGATCCCGGTCGATGCGGAGCAGGCACCTCAAGCCAACCTTACCCCCAGACCAAACGGCAGCCCCCTGAAACCCGAGATGGCGGTCTGAGTTGCTGTTTTTTGAATCTATCTTTTTATCCTGCCATGTTACGCGCTACATCTAAGCATCGGATTCTGATCGTCGACGATACCCCGTCTATTCACGGCGATTACCGGCTCTTTCTTGACGCTCCGACGGAAGATTCTCTCGCAAATGCCGAAGCGGACCTCTTTGGTGGCGGTGTCGCTCAGGATGATGCCCCGGCACCCGCGGTAAGCTTTGAACTCGCTTCAGCCTTCCAGGGGCAGGAAGCGCTGGCCATGGTCAAAGCGGCGGTGAAGGAGGGCAACCCCTATCGCGTGGCTTTTGTCGACATGAGGATGCCTCCCGGGTGGAATGGCGTCGAGACCATCGAGCAGCTCTGGCGGGTCGACCCGAATCTGGAGGTGGTGATCTGTACCGCCTTTTCCGACTACTCCTGGTCGGAAATCAGCAAACGGCTCGGTCGCTCGGATCATTACCTGATCCTCAAAAAGCCCTTCGAGGGCATTGAGGTGCGCCAACTCGCGATGACCCTGTCAGAGAAATCGGTCTTGCGCGAGGCCAAGGCAAATCAGATCGAGAGGCTCGAAGCCGCCGTCGCGACGCGCTCGGCTGCCCTGTCGGAGGCAAAAGAAGTGGCGGAAAAAGCCAGTGCTGCAAAATCCGAGTTTTTGGCCAACATGAGCCACGAAATCAGGACGCCCCTGAATGGTGCCGTCGGAATGATCGAGTTGCTCAGCGGCACCCCGCTCAACGACGAGCAAACACGCTTCCTGAGAGGTGCCAAATCGTCGATCGACTGCCTCCTCAGTCTGGTGAATGACATTCTCGACTTTTCCAAGATCGAAGCCGGCAAGATCGAACTGGATCCTCTTGATTTTGATCTGCAGCGGATGGTCGAGGACGTGTCTGAAATCCTCGCGCCGAAGGCCGAGTCGAAGGGATTGGAGCTCTGCTGCCAGTTCGCCGACACGCTTCCGGAAATGGTCTTTGCCGATGGCGACCGCCTGAGGCAGGTGATCCTAAATCTCCTCGGGAACGCCGTGAAATTCACCGAGCGGGGTCAAGTTTTGATGCGTGTCAGTCCTCACCGGTGGAGTGATTCGGAGATGCTCGCGCTCTTCGAGATTCACGACACCGGAATCGGTATTCCGGAAGAGCGGAGGGATTCTCTTTTCCAGGTCTTCACCCAGGTGGATCCCTTGACGACCCGCCGATACGGGGGCACCGGCCTCGGGCTCGTCCTTTCGAAAAAGCTCGTCGAGTTGATGGGCGGGGAGATCGGTTTCCGGAGCGAAATAGGCAAGGGCTCCGTCTTCTGGTTTACGGCCCGGCTGGGAAAACCTGCGGTGGCGGAAGGGCCGAAAACACTGCCTCCCGGCTTTCAAAAGATGCGGGCTCTCGTCGTTGATGACAACCACATGAACCTGGAAATCGTCCAGGCGATCCTGAAACGATGGGGCATCGCCTCGAATGGCTGTGATTATGCCCCCAGCGCGGTCGACGAACTCCGATCCGCGCATCGATCCGGCCGACCCTATAATTTGGTGATCAGCGATATGCAGATGCCCGATGTGGACGGACTCGACTTTGCGCGCCACATCAGGTCCATGCCGGAATTGGGGAATGTTCCCATCATCATCCTCACTTCCATGGGGCAGACGATTCCGGCGGAGGAACGCGAAAAATGGGGGATTCTCGCCTGTCTTACGAAACCGGTGCGGCAGTCCAGGCTCTTTAATGCCGTGATCAGTTCGCTTTCGGGTGAGAGGGTGGCCTCGAATCTTGTTCTCGCTCGAGAGGAAGTGGAACCGCCTCACGAGATTGAGGGGAATCGGCGTCGCATCCTTGTAGCCGAGGACAATGAGATGAATCAGATGGTCATGAGCGCCTTTCTGCGGAGCATGAACTTCGATTATACCGTAGTCGGAGATGGGATCAAGGCCGTGGAATATGCTGCCAGCGGAACTTTCGATATGATCTTGATGGATTGGCAGATGCCGGGCTTGAGCGGTATTGAAGCCGCCCGGGTAATCCGGGAGAAAGAAGAGGCCGGCGGCGGACTTTCCCGAAGCAGGGGCAGGCTGCCGGTGATTGCCGTGACCGCCCACGCGGCTGCCGATGACCGCAGCAAATGTCTGAACGCCGGCATGGACGACTACATCACCAAGCCCATCAACAAACACGGGCTGATTTCTATACTCGAACGTTACCTGGACTTGTCGGAATCCAGTTGCGCCGTGCTGAGTAGCTGAGATGATGTCGGCGTAATCATGTCCGCTCCCACGCCCTCTCCACCATCCGTTCCCCGTTCCGCCGGAAAGCGCATCGTGGTGCGGGGCCTCCTTGCCGGATTACTGAAAGGTGAATGGGTCGGCGGGGCGAGATTGACCGAGGCCGAGGCGGTCGAAAAATTTGGCGTCAGTCGCACGCCGGTGCGGGAGGCCCTCCTCGAACTGCAGGGGCTGGGCCTCATCGAATTGCGGCGGAACTGCGGGGCCATCTTCCTGCCTTTCGGTCCCGAGCAACTCCGTGAAATCTACGACGTGAGATCGCTTCTCGAGGTCGAGGCGGCGAGGCTGGCGGGAGGCAGGATTGTGAAAGAAAACCTGGAAGCGCTCATTTCCGCCTTCAACCATATTCGTGAGTCCGGCGGAGTCGATTCCGACTGGAAGTTTGATCGCGCCCTGCACCGCACGATAGCGGAAGCCTCGGGGAATCAACGACTGAGTGTGGAAATCTCCCGGTACGGCGATGTCATCCAGACGGTCCGTGAGATCGTCGGTGAGCAGGACTACGGCATCCATGAGACCACCGCCGATGAGCACCTCGCCATTCTGCAGGCAATTCAACAAAACGATGCTGCTGCTGCCGCCGCCGCGATGAAACTGCATCTCGATCAGGCAGCCGATTCCGCCGCCGCCGCCGCGAGACGGATGCGATCGGTGAATCGCGCCTGAAGCGTTCTTGCGAAATCCTACTTCAACTTCAACAAGACCTCGTTCCGACGCATCGGGCCGGGTGTCCAGGGCGGGTCATAACCGGCAAAAACAGCCGATCCACTCGACTCCAGTCCCATTTCACTGAGTTTCGCGCGCAGTTCCGCGAGTTTTTTGGTCCGCTCTTCCGCCTTGCTGAGACCACTATACCGGAGCGCGGCATACTTTCCTCCACTCATCTTCGAGAGCTTCACGGACGG
>JAGNMT010000048.1 GCA_017991025.1 Verrucomicrobiales bacterium | reverse complement strand
GTGATGAGTTTCACCAGATTTTTCGTATCGGATAGGGAGATGAACTCCTCTGCGATGCCGGACTGCGGCGGGCAGTTGTGGTAATTTCCCAGGAGAACAGAGATCCCGGCAGCCGGAATCCCGTAAAGGTTCATCGCCGTCGCCTCGCAGGAACCACCATCGAGAAGAGCCCTTTGATGGGTGATGCCGGCTCCCGTCGCAGCATCGAGAAGTTCGGCGGTGACACCGTCGTGAAAAACACTCGTCCTGTCTCCCACCCGGATAACCGGACCTTTCCCCTGCTCGGCTCCTCCGCGCGGGGCGCTCGTTTCAAGAGAAACAAAACAGACGCCATCGGGTAAGTGCCAGCGTTTCGCCAATTCGATGGCCCCGACAAAACCCACTTCTTCCGCGCGGGTGAAAATTCCATAGACGGTCGCTTCGACTTCTTTTTCCTCCAATTCCATGAACATCGCGATAACAGCAGCGCAGCCGACAAGATCGTCACAGACGCGGGAGTGAATGAAGCCGTCCTTTAGCTCGAAAGGCTTCAGTTGCCACATTCCGAAATCACCGAACCACTCGACCGGGTGTGTCTCGAGACGCTCCGTCGGGACGCCGCCGAGAAAAGTGTTCTTCCCTTCAAAACGCACCCATCCGGGGTGATCCATGTGTGCCCCGAACGCCAGCTGCGGCTTTTTGCGGCCCCGACGGTAGGTGGCAATGAGATTGCCGAAGGCGTCTGCCTCAATGGTGACGTGTTCCAGCGGCTCGAGCAAGTCCCGGATGACCGCTGCTACTTTGTACTCATGGAATGGGGCGGTCGGAGTGGACAGAAGGGTCCGGAAAAGCGATACGAAACGGTGATGGTGCATGGCAAAGGCGACGTCTTCACTGATTCCCGAAAATCGAAGGCAGGGCAAGTTCCACCTTGCCGGTCTTGTGCTGAGCGCGGACTGTCCCCCCCATGTCCAATTGGAAAAAAATCCGCTACCGGCTTGAGTGGCTGGGAGTGCAATGGCTCTATTTTGCGATTCCGCGGTTGCCTAGAAAATGGGCGCTGCAACTCGGCAAAGCGCTCGGAAGTCTTGCTTTTATGATTGATCGACGGGGGCGATCAGTGGCGATAGAGAATCTGACACTTATCTATGGTTCAGAGAAAAGTGAACGCATGATCCGACTTCTCGCCCGGGACTCTTATCGCGGTTTTGCACAAACGGTGGTGGATCAATTCTGGAGCAGTCGTCTCAATAAAGATAACTACCTGAATTACTGCGAGACGCAGATAGACGATCCCGAGGCACTCGAAAAAGCGTTGGAGACAGGAGCGATTTGGGTAACTCCACATTACGGTAATTTCGAGTGGATCGCCCTCATTATGGGGTTTCACGGCTACAAATTTACGATCATCGCTCAGGAAATGAAGAATTCGAGCCTGATTGAAACTTACAAGAAGAATCGCGAACTCTCCGGACATGAGGTTATCACCCCGGGAGGGGCGACGATGCGCCTGCTCGATAATCTTGAGAAGGGGGGACACGCTGCTTTTCTCACCGACCTGACGATCCCCCCTTCGAGGTCGGCAACGGTCATCGAGTGTTTTGGTCTAAAGACCTGTGTGACTTCGATTCATGTGGAACTGATGAGAGTCACGGGGCTCCCCATCATCCCCGGTATCTGTATACCCCGACCCGATGGAACCTATCTCTTGCGGGGCTTCAAGCCCATTAAGATCGGCCCCGAGGATAACCGGCACACCATTGCCCAGGCTTGCTGGAACGTTTTTGAACCGATTATCAGGGAAAACCCCGCTCCCTGGCTATGGATGTATAAACACTGGCGCTTTCTTCCCGAGGGTGAGGAGAGCTTTTACCCATCCTACGCCCGGCGTGAAGAGAAGTTTAATAAGGCCCTCACCCGGATCCGTGATCACAAAGACTAACCTCATGAAGCTTACCGAAGCCATACTCTACGTGCCGATGGTTGTAGCGCTAAAGGCGTTGCAACTCCTGCCTCTTCCGGTGGTGGCGGTCACCGGCCGATTTTTCGGGGCACTGTTCTATCTCGTTGACGGACGCCATCGCAAAGTCGCGATCAACAATCTCGCCGCTTCGTTTCCGGAAAAATCGGCGAATGAGATTCAAGCTATTGCTCGTGAAAATTACCGGCGTATTGGCGAGTGTTTTTCCTGTGCAGTGAAAACGAGCGCGATGGATTTTTCCAAACTTCAGAAGCGCACTACCCTGGTCGGCCTGGAAAACCTGTTGCCTGATTCAACAATGCCACCACAGAGCATCGTGCTTGCGATCGGGCATTTTGGAGCATTCAACCTATGGGCTAGCTGTGGCCAATTGGTGCCCGGCTTTCAAACGCTCACCACCTATCGTGGCATTAAACAGCCTGCCCTCAATCGGCTGCTCATTTCACTTCGCGCGAAATCCGGTTGTCATTTTTTTGATCGCCGTACTGAGGCGGGTGCCCTGCGTCAGGCAGTGAAGCCAACCGGCACCCTGCTTGGTTTGCTCAGTGATCAGAATTCCGTCGGCAATGCTTTGAAACTTCCATTTCTCGGGCGCGATTGTTCGGTGAGTCCCGCACCCGCTGTATACGCCATGCGGTTCAACTGCCGGTTGCATGTGGGCATCTGCTACCGGGTCGGCCTGGCGCGTTGGCATTTGGAATTGCACCCCGAGATAGCTACGCACCTCAACGGCGAACCGCGTTCTGCGGCGGCCATCATGAACGAAGTCAATCAGGTCTTTGAAGCAGCCATTCGTCGCGATCCCGCGAACTGGTTCTGGGTCCACAACCGCTGGAAAAACCTCCCCAAAGGTCCGCGTTCGAAAATCAGCATTGACGAAACGCCCGTGGACGAATCATGAAAGGCCGTCTCAATCTCTTCCAGCGGACCATGCTGCGCTGGCGTGAGTTGCACCCGTATAACGCTGTGCATGTTTTGCAGATTGATGCTCCGCTCGATTGCGTTCGATTGCGGGCCGGGATCGCCCGAACGCTTCAAGACGAGGGTCTGACTGGCTTGACGCTGGACTCCACTCGCGGCCGTTATGAATACAGAGGAGGGCCAGCAACGGTGTCACTTACTCGAGTATCGGCCGGTGCCGATGCGAAACTGGCCGCTGCGGAGATGATCGAACGCGAACTCAATTTCAAATTCCCGCACGACGGTGCCATCGAGCCGTTTCGGTTTTTCGTGATCGATTGTGGCGAAAGCTTTTTGCTGGGCATCGCCTACGACCACTTTATTGCCGGAGGCGACTCGATCCTGGTGCTGATGAAGGATCTGCAAGACGCCTATGTCAACGGCGAGCGCATCACGCCCCGGCGGCTAGATCGCTACCCTCCCGCCTACGGACGCCTGCTCGTGCGCCACGTCGGTCGCCTGGTCCTGGGGCTTCCGGGACTCATTGATGTGATTCGCAGCTGTCGCAACACTGCTCGTCCGCACTACCGCGAGGGGGTGTCGGCGACCAATGCTTTCTTGTTGCGGACGATCGACGCGGCGACGCTGACGCGAGCTCTAGCCGTCGCCAAAAACGGGGGAGTGACATTCAACGACCTGCTCCTCGCGTTGCTCTTACACTCTATGGCACCACTGGCCGACGAGCGGCGCGGCAGGCGCCGATGCGAAGTGGCGGTCGCATCGATCATTAACCTCCGCGGAGATTTCCAGCCCCCGGCAACCGCCGTCTTCGGCCAGTTCCTGAGTTCGTTCCGGGTCACGCACCCGATGCCGGCGGGGCAGCATCTCGCGGCTCTCGCTCAAGATGTGCGGGTGCAAACGCAGCGCACGAAGCGGCGTAAACTCTACTTGCAGACCCTGCTCGCCATCGCCGGTAGTGCTCTGGCGTGGCGGTTCCTGTCGCCGGAAAAGCGGGCCGGATATTACGCAAAGAACTACCCCATCTGGGGCGGAGTATCGCTACTCAACGTCGACGCGTTATGGAGCGGGGCGGGCGAGAGGAAACCCGCTGACTACTTCCGCGGCGTTCCCACCGGACCGATGACGCCATTGGTGGTTGCGGCGAGCACGGTAAACGGGATCCTGCATCTCGGATTCTCCTGGCGCGTAGCCGCCTTCGACCGCGAGACCGTGGAGCGCATTGCGACCCGCTTTGCGGAAGGGCTTGGATCATTATCTCTCTGAAGCTCTGCATGGGTAACCTGGAGCCGACCTGGAATTTGAAAACCCCTCTCGAAGAGACGGGACTGATCCGCTTTGACAAAAAGTCGAGGGAAGGTTTCGCCAAACTAGGCCTTTCCACTGTCGGGGATGTGTTGACGCATTTTCCGCGCCGGCACGAGGATCGTTCGCGCTTCGACCGCTTTCCTGAAAACGCGATGGAGCATCCGGTCTGTCTTCACGTCGTCGTGACGGACTGCCGCTCTCAGTTCGGACGAGGCAAGGGGCGGCGTTGTTTCGAAGTGACAGTTGAACCGGTCGGAGGAGACATTCTCGGGAATCGTATCATTCTCCGGTGGTTTAATGTCGCCTATCTACAGAAGATTATTACGGTCGGGCACGAACTCGTCCTCTTCGGCCAGCCGAAGGAAAGCGGGCGGCGCGTCGTCATCGACCATCCTGATTTTGAGATCGTTGACAGCGGCCAGACGGCGAGCGACGCGCACATGGGCCGCATCGTTCCGATCTATCCGCTCAGCAGCGGGGTGAATCAGAAAAGCCTCCGCAGTCTCATTCACGAGTTGCTCGAAGTTATCCCGGACGGGATGCTGCCCGACTGGCTTCCGCCGGGACTCGACTACGGAGGGCTGACGCGGGCCGCAGCGATCCGGCGGATTCACTACCCGGAGACGATGGCGGGGCTCGAACCGGCACGGCGCTATCTCGCGCTTGAGGAGTTTACCCGGCTCCAGCTTACGCTGCTGGAAAGGCGCGCCGACCATCAAGCTCGGGGCGGGGATTCCCATTGCGGGCCCGGGATCCTGCTGGATAGTTTCCTGGAAAATCTCCCGTTCACAGCGACCGGTGCGCAGCTCCGCACCATCGCGGAGGTGCGGCGTGATCTCGCCGCGCGCGTGCCGATGACACGGCTGCTCCAGGGAGATGTCGGAGCGGGGAAAACGCTTGTCGCCGCTGCCGCGATTCTACTCACCGTGGAAGCGGGATTTGATGCCGCGCTCATGGCACCGACCCAGATCCTGGCGGAACAGCATTTTCAGACCTTCCGCGCCTGGCTCGATCCGCTCGGGATCGATGTCCGCCTTATCACCGGGACCCGCGATGAGGTGACCGAGCTTCCGCTCTTTGCCGCCGCGAAAACCGGAGCCCGCCCCGGCAGCCTCACCATCGGCACGCACGCGCTCATTCACGGACGGGCGCAGTTTACCAACGGCCTCGGCCTTGCCGTGATCGACGAACAGCACAAATTCGGCGTCGCCCAGCGACAGGCGCTCATCGAGCAGGGAGACTCCACCGATGTCCTCGTCATGACCGCAACACCGATCCCCCGGACCCTGACCCTGGCGTTTTATGGGGATCTCGACGTCTCCATCCTCGACGAACTTCCGGCGGGGCGCGGCAGGATCATCACCGGCATCCGCCTCACGACGCAGACCGATCACGCCGCCGCTTTTGTTCGCGACCAGATTTCCACCGGACGGCAGGCCTATCTCGTCTACCCGCTCATCGATGAATCTGACAAACTGACCATCGGTGCTGCCTCAGTCGAGTTTGAAGAGTGGAAAAAGCGGCTTCCCGATTTCGAAGTCGAGCTCCTCCATGGCCGCATGTCCGCTGCGGAAAAAGACGCGGCAATGGAGCGTTTTCGAAACGGGAGCGCCCGGGTCCTCGTCTCGACCACGGTCATTGAAGTCGGAGTCGATGTCCCGAATGCCAACATCATGCTAATCTACCACGCGGAACGTTTCGGGCTTGCCCAGCTGCATCAGTTGCGTGGGCGCATCGGACGGGGGGAACACAAGAGTTTCTGCGTACTCATGATAGACCCCGAACAGGCCGAAGCGCGGGAACGGCTCAAGATTCTCGAAGAGACCCGCGACGGATTCCGTATCGCCGACGAAGACCTGCGACTGCGGGGACCGGGAGAGGTCCTCGGGACACAGCAGAGCGGACTGCCGGATCTCAAATTTGCCGCTTATCTCGGCGATACCCGATTGGTGGAGGAGGCGCGTGCTATTGCGGCGGGGATGATGGGGGGAAGGTGATTGGGGCGGGGAGTTGCGATTCGCCGGCGTCTGTCAGGAAGCCACCGGGACTGCAGCTCGTTTCTATTTGAGATTGCACGGGCTGTGGGACGGAATCATTGGGTTGCCACCTCCTACGCAACCTCCTTCCGACATCGAAAAACGCCGACGAATCGGAGGCGTTTTGGACGGAGGCGAGCCGATTGAAGCGAGACAGACTGCCGTGAGGCAGCCCGAAGGGCAAGCGAAGCGAAGTCAACCCGTAGCCGCAGGGAGAGACCGCCGGGCGGGGCGGGCGAATCAAACGATGGAGCCGCTCGATGTCCCACCTCAATGGGGTTGGAGCGATGAAATCGGCCCGCCACCTGAGGACTGGTGGATTGGCGATGAATCGGTCTGGGCGGCTCCCGAACTCGATTTTGGGGATGGACGGACGCTGGTCCTCGATGCCGGTGATCCGTTTCCGATGGATAATCTACCGGTCTACGCGCACCACTGAGCGTGAGATCCCGCCACCAGCCGTGTTCCTGCCCGGATTCGAAACGAAAACGGAGCGGGGTCGCCTCGGTATACCCAGTTCTCTTGAATTTTCAATAATTCCGATTCGGAATGATGTCGGAATGATTGACCACAGGGCGAATTTCGGGCAGGATTCAAAAGAATTAGCCTTTCCAGCCCCTTCCTCCCCCCGAACCCCCTCTATCCCCGGCCTTCCGGTGAGGCGGTTGCGAAAGGGATGAAAAAGCAAGTGCCTATCAGTCAGTAAGCCTGGGGTGCTTTACACGATTTTCCACTTTCCAGAGGCGCTGGTGAATATGGTCACGAGTTCGGAATGTGATGAAGACACGATGTGTCCGGAATACAAGGTAGTGGCGGTGGATGTGGAGAGGGTGGGGGCGGCAGTGGTGAAGGAGAAGCGGGAGGTTTTGGGGCGGTTGGGTGAGCAAAGTGGGATCGAGTGTAAAGGTCCTTGAAGACCACGCTACGCTCGCATACTGTGTTCGATCAAGATCGTGCGCGAATCCGGGCGGATTCGCTGAGATTCGTGTAAATCCCTGCGAATGAGCACCCAGCAAACAAACCTGCAAGTTCAACTCACAGCTTGGTTCATGCGTCGAACTCCATCTGGTGGAGTTCGACGGGTTGCTTCCATTGCTGCCGCCCTTGGAACTGATGTGGGTGAAATTCGTAATGAGAATCAAGATCGAATTGCAATTGCACGCGGACGAGACCGCCAACAGCGGCCCTTTGTAGTCGCAGCTCTGGCTGATGGAATCGGCGGCATGCGGCACGGATCGGAATGTGCGGCCTTGGCACTCGGGAGTTTCATTGGGACCGTGGCCCACGAAGCGATGGTCTCGGATGACCCGAGGCTTTGGTTAATTCGTGGTATCGATGATGCAAACAATGATGTGCATGAGGAATCTCATGGTGAGGGCGGATCAACGCTCGCGGCCGTTCTCTTTTTGGGCGATGGTTCGATTCATTGGACAAGCGTGGGAGACAGCAGAGTATACGTAGCCCGAGACCCTGATCTCTTACAGCTTTCAATCGACGACACAATAGCGGGTCAGTTGGGACGCGCCGGAGACGTTGGGCATGAGCAATCGAAGCTTATCCAATTCATTGGGATTGGCGAGGCACTTGAAACCACCGTATCGGATTTGCACAGAGGCACCGATTCGGCTGTATTTCTCACTACAGATGGAGTCCACTTCTTAGACTCGACGCAATGGTTTAGCCAACTAATCAAACATGCTCTTGATCCTGGTACTTGTGTTCGTCGTTTAATCGAGCTTTCTCGATGGTGCGGCGGCCCGGACAACGCAAGCACCGCCATGATCTCACTCGCCGGATCGATAGACGAAAGTATGCCACAAATCGAAGGGTGCATAGAAGTGTGGGATCCTTTCGGAGAACTGCAAGTGATTGTGAAGATGCCGAAGGTCTCGTCAGCCCCCGTCTCACCGGGGCTCCAAAAGGACCCTGACGCGATTTTGGCATTGCCTTCCGCAGATTACTCACCAGATAGAGAATCGCAACGAGGGGCCGAAAGCTCTGTTTCTCAAATGAAGAGTCCATCTCCGCGCAAAGGCAAATCTGCGGAGAAGGCACGTAAAGCGGAAAAAGCAAAAGACAACCCGGACGCTCCACAGCTTTTAATCGAGTTTCCAAACAAAACCAGTTGAACCATGGTGCTACCAGCTCGATACCAACCTTCGGGTGGAATTCTCAGCGGCGGAATGGGCTCAGTTCATCTCTGCACGGACACGGTTCTCGATCGCGAGGTCGCGATTAAAGTTATTACAGATCCCGCTCAGCATCGGCGTTTGCTCGATGAAATAAGAGCGTTACTCAAGATGAGGTCAAAGCACGTCGTTCAAGTTTATGACGTACTTCAGCTTGGTAGCTCTGGTCTCGGTATCGTGCAAGAATTTATCGAAGGGTCTGATCTCTTTGACTCCGCGTTGACGCCCCGAACGTCGTCTGATTTCTATAAGCAAATCTGGCAAATTGCGTCTGGGATTAGCGATATCCACGCGGTCGGCGTAATCCATCGGGATATCAAGCTTAACAACATGAAAATCGATCCTGAGGGGGTCGTGAAGATTTTTGACTTTGGCTTAGCTCGTGATGATGGAACCTCAGCTTCAACAGTAGGATTTGTCGGTACTCAAGGCTTTGCGGCTCCCGAATTGTATGCCAACAACGCCAATTTCACCGCGGCAGTGGATACGTACGCATTTGGTATCTCAGCACTTTTCATTGCCACTCGAGGGTTGCCCCCAGATCTAATGAGGCAGCCCCCCACGCCGTTAGGCAGCAGCTATTTTTCAGGACTTCCGTTCGGAGTTGCGCCGGAGATCGTCCATGCGCTTGACCAATGCCTCTCTCCAAACCCACGGAATCGTCCCCACATGGCGCATATACGAGACTTTCTTGCTCGCCACGTACTCTTTGATCGCCATCACGCTCTCCTCGTGTTCCAGGGCCGAGTGTCCTATTTGAACTCCACTACCCGATCAGTTAATCTCAGCCTTCAAAACATGGGGCAAATTCAGATCCACTACGATGGCTTAGACTTTCGCGTACGCAGCTTGAGCGGTGATGTATATGTTAACAACAATCGGCTGGCTGTCGGCGACGTCCTTCCAGGTTCATGCGTCGTAGCGTTGGGTAGCCCAGACAAAGGGAATCTTCGCAGATACATAACATTTGACTTGTCTCACCCGGAAATCGTTTTATGAGTGGCCCACTGACCGTCGGTTTTGTTGTTGGGGGGCGCTATGAAATCAAGCGCTATGTCGATGCCGGAGGTATGCAGTTTGTTTATGCTGCAAACGACAGCATAACCGACCGACTTGTGGCTTTAAAGACGCCGAAAAATCAGTCAGCAACAAAGCGATTCAAGCGCAGTGCCGTGGTTGCCGCAAAGGTGAACCACCCCAATGTCGCCAAGACACTCGACTACGTCAAAGAGGGTGATGCCCGCTACTTGATAGAAGAGTTCATTGAGGGTGCTGATATGGCTAAAGCATTGCTCCAAAAGACTAGATTTCTTGACCCGTATTTGTGCGCAAAGGTTTTTCACCACTTGAGCAAGGGCGTTTCCGCTGCCCATCATGCTGGCGTAGTCCACCGTGACTTGAAGCCGACCAACGTCATGGTCGTTGGAGGCTATTCACTTTCCGAGGTTAAGGTTACAGACTTTGGAATAGCAAAGATGGCGGACGAAGAACTGAAAGAGGCAGCTGCGGGCGGCACAGCCACTATGACCACATCGCAAACCGCCGTCGGCGCGCTACCCTACATGGCACCTGAGGCCATTGAAACGCCAACCGAAGTAGGAGCGAAAGCTGATATATGGTCCCTCGGAGCCATGATGTTTCACCTATTGAGTGGTGAGGCTCCGTTTGGAATGGGTTTGCGTGCAGTAAGTGCAATTCTTGCTGCGGAGACGCCGACTGCTCCCGCGTTCCTCACCTCCAACCCGCAGTTCGCGCCTCTTTCTCGACAGGTTATGGAATTGGCTTTATCATGCTTGAAGCGTGATCCTGATGAACGGCCATCTGCCGACCAGCTCGTCGCAGCCTGTGGTGATCTTTGTTATACTTCTACCCTGCGGCGAGAAGGCTGGATCAAGCGAATCGACTACGGCAAATACGGATTTATACGCACTGCTGAAGAGGATGTTTTTTTTCACATGGAAAGCGTCTACGGACCTGATCGTCTCCAAGTTGATGACCATGTGTTGTTTTCCAGCTTTGATGGTGGCGGGGCGGATCGGGCGCATCCCGTTTTAAAATTGAGGTGACTTCTCGAGGTCGAAAATCAACGGTGTAGAAAACTCGCCCCGAAAACCTCGGCAAGGAGGTGCATAGCGGCGTATCCAACGGAGCTGGCGAGGCCCGATTTCGCGGGGTTCAAATCGCCCTCCGTGGGCACATAAATCGCACCAATCGCGCGTTTGAGCCATTCCCTGCTTGACTGAGGCATCGAGCCGGAAATTTTTTCATGGCCTCTTCACAACATCCTGATTCACCCGTCTTCCGCCGTCTGTTCCAACCCGCCCTCGACGCCTTCTCGGTTTCCGAGACTCGATATCTCTTCCATCGTATCCCCGACAAGGACTACCTTGCCCTCGGTGTGCTCCGCTGCCTCACCGACTCGCGCACCGGCCGTGACTTCCTCCAATGCGGCGGGGACAGGTCAGTAATTCGTGATGGTAATTCCAGTTATTTACGGTGATTTTCATCCGTCTCGCCAACTCCGATAAATTCACATTTTTCACTTGATGAATAGTGTTCACGCGTGCAGTTTTGTGCATCATGAGACAAGCGCGCATCAAAGGCGAAGGCCTGAGCTACTACCACTGCGTGTCCCGCATCGTTGACCGTCGTTTTATCTTCGGGGACGCGGAGAAAGAGCATTTTGTCGCGCTCATGCGCAAGCTCGAGGGTTTCCTCGGTCTTCGCGTCGTCACTTACGTGGTGATGTGCAATCACTTCCATCTTCTGGTCGAGGAACCGGACAAAGAGGCCCGCGCGGGCCTTGACCGCGAGACGCTTCTCAAGCGAATGCCCATCCTCTACGACGCCAACGCGGTGCGGACATTGAAGGAGATGTTCGAGCGGGCCGACCGGAGCGGCAGCGACCGCATGGAGGAGCAAATCCTCGCGCCCTATCGCGAGCGCATGGGAGATGTCTCAGTCTTCATGAAGGAGTTGAAGCAGCGGTTCTCACAATGGTACAACCGCCGCCATCACCGCACCGGCACGCTTTGGGAAACGCGTTTCACCAGCGTCCTCGTTGAAGGCGATGAGAAGGCGCTGATGACCATCGCGGCCTACATCGACCTGAATCCGATCCGTGCCGGAATGGTCGCAAAAGTGGAAGACTATCGCTGGTGTAGTTACACCTCGGCGCTCGGCGGCAATCACTGGGCAAGGATCGGGCTCGGGCGCATCCTGCGGAACTCGCCGCACGTGTGTGGTGAGGACTTTGAGAAGGACTGGGAGGCGACCGGGCAGGCCTATCGACTGTGGCTTTATCACGAGGGCGAGGTTCGTGAGATTGCAGATCCGGAAACGTCCATGAGGAAAGCCAGGATCGGATTCACCCGGGAAGAAATCGACGCGGAGAATACACGGGGCGGGAGGCTACCCCTGCCGCAAGTGATCCGGTATCGGGTCCGTTACTTTACAGATGGAGCCGTCTTCGGCAGCGCCGCCTTTGTCGACGGTGTTTTCGAGCGCTACCGAAGCCGCTTCGGCGATAAGCGAAAGACCGGTGCCCGCCCGATGAAGGAGGCGGATTGGGAGGGCTTGCATGTGTTGCGTGACCTCCAGCGCGATGTGATCGGGTAGAAAGCGTCTCCGGAGTCGCGGACATACGGCGCTTTGTCCCATCGATGGAAGGGGCAGATAATAGTCTCGTATCCTTGTGTCTGGCTTTCAAGAAGCCCGTGACTGTAAAGCCGCTGTTTAGGCCGAGCGACATACCGATTCGAGGCAAATGGGCGGTCTGGATAAAGGACGGAGACGCCAATCCCGGCGGAATTGCCCCCACGAAAGTAAAAATCGGATTGCTTTTGGGTTGCAGAATAGCAAGCCTGTCCCCGATGCAGAACTTTGGCATCACGGCTCCCATTGCTCCCATCGCAAACCATGAACGATAAAGCGTTCGAAATCTGAATCGCGGCTGACCCAAGTACCGCCGTGTTCGATGGCGAGGGCGGCGTGGGAGGCGTCTGAGACGGATTTCCCGACTGTTCGGGTGAGTCGGCAGAGTTCCGCCGTCAGGTTCCAATGACGGGATCCGGGATGGATCCATTGGCAGCCGCCTGGCGAGGTCAGCGTCTCGATGACAGCCAGCGCCTGGGGGAGCGGCGTCGGACCGTTCGGGAAATTCGGCTGAGTGACGATGCGGACGAAGCCGGTGGCCACGGCAGTCGTCAGGCCGCAGGTCTCCGGTCCCGCGAGCGCAGCGTCAAGGCGGGTGCGGAAGAAGTTGTGGTGTGCCTGGTCGGAGCGGTGCGCGTAGATCAGGACGTTGACGTCGAAGAGCTTCATCGTGACTCTTTGAAAACGTCGTGCAACAGGGCGTCGAGCTCCGCCGGAGCAGTATCGAGGAGGCGGCTGCCGCTTCCTCCATAAACCGGAATGGAAAGGGAGAGGGAGGCAGACCGTGTGGTCGATTCGGCTAATTCACGCCGCAAGGCGTCATTCACCACCTGGCTGACGCTGGTACGGCGATCCGCCGCGAGCCGCTTGGTTGCGGCGACAAGTTCGTCATTGATGACCAGAGTAGTACGCATAAATGCAGCATAATTATGCTTTGCAAAGATGCAACTTGGAAATTTGACTCTTCATCCTCTGCAGTTTGGCCTGACCGGAGGATAGGTGGTCTCGGCAGATTCTGACCGAGAACCTTAAAAATGAAAAATCGAAAAAACTTCACCGCCGAGTTCAAGGCCGGCGTGGCCATTGAGGCCGCGAGAGGAGTTACCAAGACTCCCCTGGAACCAGCCAAAGCTTAGTGAAGTCAAAAGGAATAGGAAAAGCAATTCCTTATCAATTCAACCGTCCTCTTTCCGATGCCCGCCGCCCCTGTTGCGATCGAACCCCCTCCGATCCCGGGCCTTCGGCGGGTTGGGAGCCGATGTATGAAAAAGGAATTTCCTGCAATCAATTGTTCTACGAGGTCCAGCAGGATCGGTCTCGGTGACTATTTTGTATCTTCCCTCAGATCGGACATCGAGCGTCTCCGAATCGCTGGAGGCACCTACCGGATCGTCTTTCAGGATTTCCACCGATTGATCTGCCGCACTTTCCCATT
>JAGNMT010000047.1 GCA_017991025.1 Verrucomicrobiales bacterium | reverse complement strand
ACCAGGTCAACCGGCACGAGCGGCTCGACTTTGGCGGCCGCAGCCCCGCGGGCAACCGCTGCATCGCGCATCGCCGCGACATCGACGAGGAGCGGGACACCGGTAAAGTCCTGAAGAACAATGCGAGCCACCGTAAACGGGATCTCGTATTCGCCCGGCGCTTTGGCATTCCAATTCGCGAGGTTGGTCACATCGACGTCACTGACCTTTCTGCCATCGACATTGCGAAGGACAGACTCAAGCACGATGCGGATACTGACCGGAAGACGGCTGAGATTGGCGGCGACGCCGGCCTCGGCGAGCGCGGGCAGCGAATAGAATTTGCCTTCGGCTCCGGAACCGGTGGTGAAAGAACGGACAACGTCAAAACTCATCTTTTCAGGTCAATTTTCGAATTTCGGGATCAGCGACCGGACGACTCAAGCAAGCGACCGGAAAGGGTTGGGTGATCGTCTGAACCCTGTTGACTCGCAAGAGTGGCAGCGCCCGGACGATTTCGCCCCATCTGTAAAGCACGAAGCGCGCCTCTTCAAGGAAGCGTTTTCACACAAAAAGCGGTGCGATTTTAAGTTCCAGTCGGCAGCCGGGATGGAGCTCGAAGGGCTCTTCGGGCGGGATTTCACGATAAGTTCCTTCATCACCAAGCGAGAGAAGGAGGGCGGATTTGTCGTCTGGATCGAGAATGAGATAAAATGGCACCCCGTTTGCCGCATAAAGTTCCCGTTTCGCAACGAGGTCTTTTTGACGGGTCGAGGTGGAAAGGATCTCGACCGCGAGTTCCGGCCGCCTTTCGATCCACTGCCCGGTCGGCTTTTCGCAAATGACCATAAGGTCGGGCCGAACGACCGTCGCGACACCGACGTGCCAGTCAATTTCGTAAATGGCCGTGCAATCGGCAGGGCAGGAAGATTGGTCAAGCAGGCTTACCAATTTTGCGATAAGCCGTGTCCCGGCGCTCTGATGAAAAAAGCCCGGAGAAGGCGACATCGAGACCGGAATGCCGTCCCACAACTCCCAATCCCCCTCCCAAAGGAGGTAGTCTTCGATCACATAGCTCGGTCTGTAGGAAACGACTGCCATGGCGAACGATACAACAAATCGAAGCAAAGAAAAGACGGGATCGCTCGCGCGCCTGTTGACGCGGGCGAGGCTATTTCGCTACAACAAGGCTATCCCATGAATCCTCCGCTTCTCACTGGCCTGCTCATCTTCCTCTCCAGCCTCGCCATTTCCGCCGACGACGATCCTCTCGCGGTCTGGAGCGGTGGCGTGGAAATCGCCCCGGTCTCCGACGCGGCGGGACGGCACTCGATCCACACCTACTACCTGACCAATCCCGAACGCCCCGACGGGAAAAAGGTCCTCTATTTCACTTCCACCCACCCTGCGGCGTAAATCGGCGAAATCCGGGTCATCGATCGGACCACCAGAAAAGAAACGGTCCTCGCTGAGAATGTGCACACCGAGGATGCCCATCGGGTCGCCTGCCAGCAATGGCTCGCCGGTGGACGTCTCGTCGCCTTCCATGAGGTGGTTGATAAAAAATGGCGCGTCGTCATCGTCGACGTCGAATCCGGGGAGAAAACCGTCGTTGCCGAAAATCGTCAGGTCGGGATCGGTCGGCCGGGGGGCGATCTCTTGCCGATCTACGGTTGCCACTGGAATCCCGGCCCTGATCGCGATCTCTATGTCTGGGACGCCCGAACCGGCGAAATCCGCACGGCGCTCTCTATCACTGCGGTCGAAGCCCAGCACGCCGAATGGATGACCAAAGAATTCGCGGGCAAGCCCGTCTCGATTTTCTTCCCCGTGCTCAGCCCTGATCTGAAACGGGTCTTTTTCAAGCTCGCGGCCGGCAATGGCGGCGATGACTACATGGCGAAAAATGCCAGCCACCGGCAGGGGCTCGTCTGTTTTGACCTCGAGACCGCGACAATGAAATGGTTTCGCGCCCAGTGGGGTCATCCGGGCTGGTATCCGGATTCACGGCACCTTTTCGAGATGGGCAATGTGATCTTCGACACGGAAGAGCCGTCAACGCGATACACCAAACTCAAGGGCGTGCCAGCCCTCCGGGGGTCCCATCCTTCGGTTAGTCCGGACGGGCGGCTCATGGTCACTGACGGCATGATGGAATCCATCGGCGGCGCGCCAGGCGAATGGGGCATTGTCGTCGCCGACATGCGAGGCGGGAAATGGACCGTGATAGACCGCTTTGATCAGACCAAAGGGGCCAAATCGTGGCGCCGGAATGACCCGCATCCCGTCTTCAGTGCGGACGGGAAGCGGATCTATTACAATGTGAGCGACGGGGAGTTCACCCGGCTCCTCGTGGCCGAGGCGGGCACAGAGGCCGCCGCCGCCCGGTGATCAGCCGAGATCTTTCAACTTCGCCTTGATCGCTTCGAAGTTCGGCATTTCGCCCGGATTGTCATTGCTCTCGGCATACTGAACGACTCCGGCGCTATCGACGATGAAAGCGGAGCGTTTCGGCACACCGCCCATGTGAAGATTTTTCTCGGGAAGGAAGCTGGTATAGGCAACATCATAAGCCTTTGCAACGTCGTGCTCGTAATCGGAGAGAAGAGTGATCTCGATGCCCTCTTTCTCCTTCCAGTTCTGCTGGGCGAATGGATTGTCGCCGCTGATGCCGTAGACCTTCGCGTTGAGGGCGGCGTATTCGGAGAGCTCGCTCGTGACCGAGCAGAATTCTTTCGTGCAGCCGCCCGTGAAGGCCATGGGAACGAAGAGGAGAAGGATGTTGCCGTCTCCCAGGAGATTCTTGAGCTTAACGACTTCGGGGCCGTTGGCGCCAATGGTGGTCAGTTCGAAATCGGGTGCTTGTGTGCCTACTGTGATTGCCATGATTGATATGAGGTTGAATGCGGTTCGCCAATGGAGAGAACCTTGCGGGAGATGGTAAGGGAAGCAGAGATGCGGTCAAGGCGGATTCGCTACTGTCTGACCTCACGTATTTTCGTCTCGACGACGAGTTGCCCCTCCTCGCCGTAGATCGCTTCGAGCGAATCGATATTGGCTTTGATGACTGGATTCTCCGGACTGAGTTTGAAGAAATCGATCACGGAATAACTGTCGATGAACCCCTGCGGGACCGACCCGATGGCAGGGCGGATGTCTCTCACTTTAAAAGCGATCGTGCGGGCACGTACTTCGGGTTCGAGCACAAAGGTGGCATTCAGGTAGCGGACTCCGCCATCAAAAATCCCTTTTCTCATGGGCTGGGCCATCGCGGCGACGAGTCCCTCCGTTCCGATGCGCTGGATCGAGGTGTTTCCCCGAAAATCTTTGGCGATGTCGAAGGTGGCGATGATCACATTGAGATCTTCCGCCGTGAAAAGAACCCGTTCCGCGCGATTTTCTTTCACTGCGGTTTCAATCAAACCGAGCTTGGCTTTGACGGACGCGACTTGGTCCGGGGTAGACGCGAGAACGGTGATCGCAGCCGCCTTATCCTGGGTAAAGCCTCCGATCGTACGATTCTGATAGATGCCTACGGCAGTGTAGAGGATCACAAGGCCGCCAAAAACTGCAATGATCGCTCCCAAAATGCAGCACCCGGGAGTCGGTGAGCCGCGTTCACCTCGTGATTGTCCTTCCGGAATCGTTTCTTCGTCTGACATGGCAGGACTTTGCCTTCGCCACCGCAAAACGCAAAGTCCGATTTCCTCCGCCTGCGATTCGACGATATCTTTTGCTTAGCCGTTGACAGCGAAGCGGGAGAACGATAGAACCTGAATCGGTCCCTGCCACGGCAGCCCCCACCATGAAGCGAATCCTCGGCATCTTTATCCTTCTTCTCGTCGTCTACGTCGCCACCTGGATGATGAGTGATCTCCTGACCGGGAGACAGAGTTTTCTCTCGGCTTTCAATCAGGAGAATCTGCTGAGACGCACCGCCCTCTTCGGCATCATCGGGGTCGGGGTCGCTTTTGTCATCATCACGGGCGGGATCGATCTTTCAATCGGGTCGGTCGTCTGCCTGATCGGGGTGGGCTTTCCCTGGGTGGCGGTGCAGATGGAGCAACCGCTCTGGCTGGCCCTGCTCATGGCCCTGGCGGTCTCGCTTCTGATCGGACTGACACATGGCATCCTCATTACGAAAATGAAGCTGCAACCCTTTGTCGTGACCCTTTGCGGCCTGCTTCTTTACCGGGGAATCACCCGCGGATTCACCAACGACCAGACCGCCGGATTTCACAGTGAACTGAAAGGCCTGCGCTGGCTTGCGAACGGGGAAATCCCGATCACCGCGGATTTCGGGCTTCCGGTCCCCTGTCTCATTCTCGCTGTCATTGCCATTCTCGCGGGACTCTTCCTGAATCGCACGATCTATGGGCGGTATCTCCTCGCGCTCGGGAACAATGAAGAGGCGGCGCGCTTCAGTGGCATCAACACGGACCGCATGACAATCCTCGCCTACGTCATTTGCTCGGTTCTCTCGGGACTCGGCGGCCTCCTTTTTGTTCTCGATACCAACTCGGCCCAACCGGTCGATTTCGGAAATTTCTACGAACTCTTTGCCATCGCCGCCGCCGTGCTGGGCGGGTGCAGCTTGCGGGGCGGGTCCGGTACGATTTTCGGCGTGATCATCGGCACGGCCTTGATTCAGCTCCTCCGGAATATGATCACGCTCGTCGATGAGATCCCTCAAAACATTGAGTTCGCGGTGATCGGTGCCGTCATCCTCGCCGGGGCGATTGGCGATGAGCTGGCGAAGCGTGTCATCGCAAAGCGGCGCGGTGCGTAAAAAAATCTGAAACCGACCGATGGGGAGGGGGTTTCATGAGGGGTAATCATTAAAACTCCATGAAAAAACACCTCATTACTCTGATCGGCTGCGCTCTCGCGATCTCGCCCCTGAACGCTGAAGACAAACCCAAGCCGGAAGGCAACCGCAAACCAGAAGGACGTCCGGGCGCACCCGGCGGAAGACCCGACGGCTCCTTTTTCAAGGAAATGGACAAAGACGGCGACAAGGCCATCTCCAAGGACGAGGCCGGCGAGCGTTGGGAACGACTCGGTAAACTCGATAAAGACGGCGACAGCAAAGTCACGATACAGGAAATGATGGCCGCCCGTCCCGGCGAGGGCACTCCCGGCAAACCCGGCGAAGGCCGCCCTGGCGCAGGGATGGAAGAGATGATGAAAAAGGCCGACAAGAATAACGACGGCAAAGTTTCAAAAGACGAAGTCCCCGCCGAGGCTTGGGAGCGCATGAGCAAGCTCGACAAAGATTCTGACGGTGCGGTCACCAAGCAGGAAATGGCGGCGGCCATGGCCGGACGCGGTGGTCCGGGTGGTGACGGCAAAGGTGGCCCCGAAATGTTTGCCCGCGCTGATAAAAATAGCGACGGCAAAATCTCCAAAGACGAGGTCCCCGCCGAGGCCTGGGAGCGCATGAGCAAGCTCGACAAAGACTCTGACGGCGCGGTCACCAAGCAGGAAATGGCGGCCATGGCCGGACGCGGAGGTCCGGGCGCACCTGGAGGTCCCGGCGGTCAGGACGGCGGCCCCGGGGCGATGTTCTCGCGCTTCGATACCGATAAGGACGGGAAACTCTCCAAGACAGAGGTCCCGGCCGAGATGTGGGACAAACTTTCCAAAGCTGATGATGACGCGGACGGACTCGTCAGCAAAGGCGAGCTGGAGAAAATCTACCGCGAGCGTGAAGGCGGAGGCCCCCGTCCCGAGAAAAAGCCGGAAGGTGAAAAGCCCAGGGCCGAAACCAAGCCCGCCGCCTGAAAAGGAAAAAGCGGAAGCCCGTTTAAGAAAGAAAAGCCCGACCACAAGGCCGGGCTTTTTTTGCGGCATCGCTCACTCGTGCCTGAGTGCCTCCACCGGATTCATCCGAGCGGCCCGAATCGCCGGATAAATGCCGAAGAGCACTCCGGTCACGACTGAGATCGAGAACGCCAGCGCCGGTGCCCAGAACTCGACAATGGTCATCATCGAGGCGAAATGCGTGATCAAAAGCGGAATAGCCAGCCCGACCACCACACCGATGATCCCTCCAGCTCCCGAAAGCATCACCGTTTCAATGAGAAACTGAATCACAATGTCTTTCTTCTTCGCCCCGAGGGCACGGCGGATTCCGATCTCCCGTGTCCGCTCAGTCACCGTCGCGAGCATGATGTTCATGATCCCGATACCTCCGACGAGTAGTGAAATCGCGGCGATGGAACCGAGGACTATGTTAAAAATCTGCTTGGTCCGCTCGGCCCGCCGCAGGAGATCGAGAGGCACGGTCATCTTGTAATCCACCACTTTGTGATTGCGTTCGAGGAGGTGGCGTATCGCCTGTGAAGCGGGCATGACTTGATCGGGCTGATCGATTCGAATCGTGACCTGATGAAGTTCCACCTTCTCAGCTTCAAAACTCCCGGACCGGTACTTAAAAAGCACCTCCCCGAAATGGTCCTCCAGGGTCGTGATGGGAATCATCATTTCCATGCCGCCCCCCTGTTTCCCACTCCCCTCCATCTGGGCATTCGCCGCCGCCACGGCAGAATCGTCGTCGATCAAACCGATGACGCGAAAGTAACTCGTCTGGATGCGTACCGTGTCCCCGACCGGTTCCGTGAGTGGAAACAACTTCCTGGCGAGGCTCTTTGAAAGAATACAGACGGGTGCCCGCATCGCCATTTCGAGCTCCGTAAAAAAGCGACCGCGAATGACCTTCCGGTTCCGCATCTCGGGAAACCACGAGACCGTCCCCACCGCAACCCCGTCCACATTTTGCGCCTCGTTCCAGATGAAGTCCTTTACCTCGCGTGTCGGTATCGTGATAAGCACTCCCGGAATCGTTGCCTGAATCTGGGAAATGTCTTCGTAAGTCAACCCGTAGTCGAGGATCAGGGAACGCTGCTGTTCACCTGCCGTGGTCTTGTCCGTCGGTTTCACCGATTCAAGAATGATGTTCTGACTACCGAGGTCTTTGATCTGCTGCTGGGCCTCGTAGCTGGCACCTTCGCCGATCGCGAGCATCGCAATCACCGAACAGACGCCGAACACAATGCCCATCGCGGTGAGGAGGGATCGCAACTTGTGCATCCAGAGACTTTTCACACCCAGATGAATGGATCGCTTGAGCCGGAAAAGAGATAACTCCCGGATGAGGGCGGCAGGGTTCACAAGACAGCCCTTTCCTTGTAACTGTCGTAGGCGATCTCACCATCCTTGAGCCGAATCACCCGTGAAGTGCGTTTTGCCATCTCCTCGTCGTGCGTAATGAGGATAAGGGTTTTCCCATCCGCATTGAGTGCGTCGAAGATCTCAAGTATATCCCGGCCCGACTTTGAGTCGAGGTTCCCGGTCGCTTCATCCGCGAGGATCACGGCAGGATCATTGGAGAGGGCCCGTGCAATCGCAACCCTTTGCTGCTGGCCGCCGGAAAGCTCGTTGGGCCGGTGATCGAGCCGCTTCTCCAAGCCCACCTTCCGGGCCAATTCGACCGCGATCTCCCGACTCTCTTTCTCCGGCACGCCCTGGTAGTAAAGCGGAACCTCAATATTCTCGACCACCGTGAGCTGCTGAATGAGATTGTAGCTTTGAAAAATGAAGCCAAGCCGCTTGCCCCGCACCTGCGAAAGGTCGTCGTCGGACAACTTCGAGACATCCTGGCCGCTCAAAAAATACTGCCCGACAGAGGGTTGGTCGAGGCAGCCGAGAATGTTCAGCATCGTCGATTTTCCACATCCCGACGGCCCGAGAATGGAGATATAATCGCCGGGAAGAATCTTCAGATCGACCCCATGAAGCGCTTTTACCAGGGTATCCCCCATCTGGTAATGCTTTTCGACACCGCGAAGTTCGATGACCGGTTCGATGAGGGACGCTTGCGACATGGGGAGAGAAGAGTGAGACCGCAGGAAGATCAGGCCTTCTTGTCGGACTCGACCCGCGCCTCCTCTTTGACGACCGCAGCCGCCGCCTTGTCTGTTTTGTCGTTCTCCGCTTTGCGTTTGGCCGTACCTTTCGCCGTCTGGGACTTTTCCAACTTGGCCGGCTCGTAGCTGTCGGGCATTTTCAAAAAGACGCTGTCCCCGGCGGCGATCCCCTTTTTAAGTTCGATGAAATCGTTATTATAAGCACCTACTTCAACAACCTGACGCTTGTAGCCGCCGAGGGTCTTGAGAAAGACAAAGCGCTCGCTGTTCTCAACAAAAACGGCCTGCACCGGGACGTAGGTCACGTCTTCGAGTTCATTAACAATGATCTCGACTTTGGCACTCATGCCCGGCTTGAGAAAGTCGTGCGTCCCTTCGATTTCAACCGTCGCGGGATAGACCTTAAGCGAGGGGTTGTAACGGGAGGCATTGGAATCAGGCAAGACCGCGACTTTTGAGATCCGACCGGTTAGCGTTTTGTCAGGGACGGACTCGGCCGTGATGTAGACTTTCTGACCGAGCTCGATTTTTTTGATGTGTGATTCGTGGATATTGACCTCGACTCCCAGCTTCGACATATCGGGGATGGTTATGATGGGCTGGCCATTCTTCAGCGTCGCCCCGGAGGAGATTCCGTCATAATACCGCGACGTGTAATAGTTGTCATCAGCCCCGCCGTAGGCCACGAGTCCCGGCAATTTGGCTTTGATGACACAACTGGCGAGCTGTTCTTCCAAGTTCTCCCGCTTTTTCAGTTCGAGTTCATAACGCCGTTTCGCGGACCGGAACTTGGCGTAGATCTGGGACATCTGCGCCATTTTCTCACGCTTCGAGCGGATCAGGGAGAGCAATGATTCCTCATAAAGTGAGAGCATTTTCTCAGCCTCCTTGGGGAATTCGTAATCGCGGAAAAGCTCCAACTCTGTCTCGGAGCGCTGCAGCGCAAGACGGGCTTTGTCCAGATCAACCATCTCATTCTCGAGGGTCTGCTTGGTGATGAACTCCCGCTCACGGAGGCGCTTGGCACCCTCGACCGACTCCTCCACCACCGCCAGTTCTGACGAGGCCACGAGTGCCTCGTCACGCATCCGCCGAATCGTTTGCTCCGCTTCGCCGTCCCCGAGAAGTTCGTCTTTCAGGAAGGCTCCAAAATTCACATTGGACGCAAGGCTATCATCCGCAGCCAAAGCAAAACTCGTCACGTCCTCTTCGCCGGAGGCCTCGACAACCAGCTTTTTGGTATCAAAGGCGGTCACGATCAATGCCGTCGCCTTAGCTTCATAAGCCACGAGCGAATCATTATCGTACGGGAGCCCCAGTTTCTTCAACGTTGCCTGCGCCGCTTGGGCTCCCACGAATTTTTGAAAATCAAGCAGCGCAAAGCGTAGTGTCTGCCGCTCCAGCTTGATATCACTGAGCGCCTCACTTTCCTGAATCTCGATATTTTGTTTTGCTTCCGCGTAAGTGGCTTCGGTCTGTTGAAACTCGACATCGTGTCCCACAATCGCTTCCTCCAATTCCGACTGATCGAGACGAACCAGCACCTTTTCCTTCGCAACATCCTCCTCGGTCACATAATACCCCTCGTCGATCAGCTCGAGTATCTTGACCCCGTTGGGAGACGTCACCTCATTGCGGAATTCCAGAAAGTTCAACGCCTGGATGTTCCCGCCCTCCAGCACATCAATGACAAGATCCCCCTGCTGTGCATCGGCGATCGGCATGTCTTTCTCTGCCTTGTCGCCTTCTCCGGGTCCGGTCATTCCGAGAAACAGGGCGATAGCGGCCACTGTCACGACTCCAGCGATGATCCACTTTTTCATACCTTTGGGGTTTGTCAGCTCAGGGCGACTCCTTTTCGAGCTTCTCCACCCACGAACCATCCCGTTTAATATACAGAATCCCCATGTCCCTCCAAAGGCGCAACCGCGCTAAGGTGTGATTGACAACCGTGGCCGTTCTCTGATTCTGAGCATCGACCAGATCCTCCTGGGCATCGACCAGATCCCGGGCATCGCCCCTCCCGAGTTCACCAAGAAGAATCTGCTCTTCAAGACGACGCGAAGCCAGAGCCACTCCCTGCTCGGCAATGGCAAAATTCCGCTTTTCCTGCTCAAGTGCCCGCCATGAGTCATAGATCTCAAGCCTTGCCCGGTCGTAGGCGAGCTCTTTATTACGTTTTGCCCTTTCCAAATCAATCAACGAGGCCCGGTAAATATTCCGCTCCGCTTTGCGATCAAGTGGCAAATCCACGTCGACCGAACTCGACCAGCGTCGGCGGTCCCAGTTGATCGCGGGAGTAGTGTCCCCGGGGTCACTCACTGAATTGTAATCGAGCGAAACATCCAATCCGGGCAGAAGTCCGTTCTTTGCCACCTCGATCTGGCGGGTGGCATCATCCACCAGGTCAGAAGCCGTCGCGAGATCCGGCCGCGTCACGAGGGCCACTTCGACGGCCTCGTCGCGCGTCACGGGCGGGTCCTCGATCTTCAGCCGGTCGAGTTCCCTTTCATCGAGAACGAGACGATCAGCGACAGGCACGCCTATCGTCAGTTTAAATTCATCCAGAAGCGTCTGATACACTCTCAACGAGTTGATCCACTGGCTTTCCGATTGCAACCTGGCCTGCCGCAATCGGGCGAGCTGGGTCGGCGTGCGCCGGTTCTCTTCGGCGAGAGCCTCCTCTCTTTCAACATTTTTCACGTATCCCGTATACGCCACGTAACTGTTATGGACTCGGTCGCGGGCACGAAGCACACCGTAATAATCGCTCACAACGTCAACGATAAAGGAACGTCGGAAGTCGGCAAAATCCCTGAGATCGTAGAGAAGTCGGCGCTCCTCCTGAGTCAACGCCTCCAGCGTCACGGTAGTGCCTCCACCCTGGAGAAGAGGCTGAACGATAGAAACGGCCAGATCCGAGTCATTGAACGAACGGTTCCCGGTCATGATCCGCAAGAAGTCCTGGGTAAAGTCGGTCGAGATCCTCGCACCCGTTTTGCAGAGCCAGTTGAACCCGGCGGACTGGGTTCGCGAAAAGGTGTGGGTCGAAACCAGTTTAGTCATCCCGCCCTGCAATTGCGCATCGCGGGAATCAGCCGCACGAGTTCCTGATCCCTGAACACTGAAAATCGGCGAGAGGCGGTGTCGAGCCAGAGTCAAATCGAGCGCGGAGAGAAAGACCTGCTCCCTCTCCGCGATATAAGACCGACCGTGGACAATCGCGGTCCCGACCGCACTATCGAGGCTCAATTCCTTCGCGTCACGCTCGTAGGAAGCCATGTCCCCGAGAAAAACGGCCCCTTTGCCGTTGGTTTTCAGGGTCGAGAGATCGACCGGTATCGTCTCGACAAGAACCAGATCATCGGGTTCGACATTTTCAACATCGGGCGTCTTCTCAAACATCGCCGTGTACGCCTCGCGATCAGCCCGGTTACGATAGAATTCCGGCGAACATGAGGACAAACCGAGCACGCCGAAGATAATGATCAGCTTTGGCAATAGCCAATGCCGGGCATTTCTCCGTCCCTCGCTCCGGGATAGAGCTCTCGCCAGTATGTCTTTTCGCATCCGTGTTTCCCCTTTGTCGGGCACGCGACTGCGTTGCGCAAGGACGACAACAGGCCATAGACGCGCCCGCAAAGAAATCCGGTTCAACAGGGTAAAACAGCTCAACCAACCCTGTTGACTCCTGATTTACAGGAGCATGCGACGACTCCTGCCTCCTCC
This sequence comes from Verrucomicrobiales bacterium, assembly GCA_017991025.1. Lineage (GTDB taxonomy): Bacteria > Verrucomicrobiota > Verrucomicrobiia > Verrucomicrobiales > DEV007 > Arctic95D-9. The sequence goes on along the minus strand of JAGNMT010000047.1, from coordinate 1,908 downwards.
GGAAAGAGAAAAAATGGAACGGGCCGCCGTAAGCCGGATTCTGTTCGCCCGGCCCGTAGTCGAACCCGGCGGACGATCATTTATCTAGGCGCCCCTTCCTGAGAAGTGACTCCTCCCTGCCGAAGCAGGGTGCGACTAATACCCGGGCACATTCTGCGACCGAAGCCGCAAAACCGGACCGGCTGCCCGTTTGCCCTGTTATGTCTTGCACCGCATGGGGTTTATCCTGCCCCCTCGGTCACCCTCGGGGCGGTGAGCTCTTACCTCGCCATTTCACCCTTACCCGCTTCCTCCCGAAGGAAGAATCAGGCGGTATCTTTTCTGCGACACTTTCCGTCACCCCGTCATTACAACGAAATGCCCCGGCTTTCACCGGGCATGCTGCCGTGCGGTGTCCGGACTTTCCTCTGAATCCCGAGGGAAACAGCGATCATCTCCGGCCCGTTCCAAGCGGAGAGTCTACATGCGATCTCCGGAGAGTGCTATAGGAAGATTATCGGAGGCTTTTCCTCGCCGGTGGCAGTGACGACGAATCAAATCTCTGTCTCGCTTGCATCGACTGCAATTTGCACAAAGGGTCGAATCTCACCGGCGTTGATCCTCAAACGGATGCCGTCACTCTCCTCTTTCACCCGCGCCAGCAGCGCTGGGAAGTTCACTTTCGTTGGGAGAGACTCTACCTTGCTGGCCAATCGGACGTTGGGAGAACGACCATTTCGTGTGCCCTGCATGAACAGTGACGAACAGTTGGAACTGCGCAGGGCGGAAGAATGACGGGCCACGTGCCGAGACTGGATGGATCGTGGGAAGTTACCGTCCCGGGTTCACCCCGGCGGGGTCCATCTCAGTCGCGGCTCCTTTCGCAATAGCCCTCTTCCGGCTCTCTCCGAAAAGTAATCTCGAACGCGTTCTTCCAATGGAATTCCAAGCCACGTGTTAACTCCCGTGAAGTCCCCATTGCTTCGCGCAAGCAATTCAAAAATAATCGCTTCATCTCCGGAGTCAAAAGCGTACATGAGAGCGGGCTCTCCTCCCTTGTTTAGATCGCATCCATGCAAATCAACGCCTGCGTCACAAAGTTCTTTAACGATATCCAGACCTCCGTTTAAGACAGCTCTCGAAAGCAGAGAGTTACCATTCCGGTCCAATACGTTTAAAGCGGATGGCGGGTTCTGAATAATGAACTCCCGGAGCGAAGCAAGATCCCCGTCATCAATCAAATCAAAAGGAATTTCGGGGTTTGGCGACATTTCTCTACAGTTTTGAAGCTCCCCCCGACATCCATTCCTCCACTTCCTCCCGCCCCGGCAAATATCCCCGTCCTCCCAATGCCGTCGCCGCCATCGCCGCACTGGCGGCGGCAAAGCGGGCACACGCTGCCCACGGCTCACCCCGAACGGCCTCAGCGAGAAAGGCTCCATGAAAGACATCGCCACAACCGGTCGTGTCGATCACGGATGAGACAGAAAAGGCGGGTTGATGAAAACGAGCGCTTTCATCGGCGAGAAACCAGCTCCCATTCTTCCCGTCGGTGATGCCGACGATCCGCGCACCCCACTGGCTCAGCCCTTCAAGCTGGGCCTCGCGCTCATCAGTGCCTGAAAGACGCTCCGCGAAATCCCGCGCCACGATGAGCAGATCGACGAGCGGGAAAATCTCGATAAACTTTGCATCGTATCGATGCGCGCCTCCGTCGAAGGAAACGAGGCCCCCGTGTTCGCGCACGATCTGCGCGGCCGCAACGCAGGCGGGCCAATGGCGGCCGTTGAGATGGAGAATGCGGCAGCAGGCCAGAGACTCGAGCGGCAGCTCCTCCGGCGCCAGGGGAGTGAAGTCGCCTTCCTGAAAAATCAGATGTTTTTCCCCATCGGATTTTCTGACAAGGACGGTCCCGAGGGAGCTCGTGCG
>JAGNMT010000495.1 GCA_017991025.1 Verrucomicrobiales bacterium | reverse complement strand
CTCTTCATTCTGACCGCTCCTTTCGCCCTCGCGTCTCCGAAAGAGGACGGCAGGACGGTGCTCTGTTTTGTTTCGCACAAAACCTCCCACGGCTTCGGTGCCCATGAGTACGCGGCGGGTTGTCGCCTCATCGGGCAGTGGCTCGCGGAAAAATATCCCGAGGCGAAGATAGAGTCGCGCTACTCGATCAACTGGCCGGAGAAGCCGGACGAGTTCTTCAAGGATGCCGACTCCGTGATCATTTTTTGCTCGGGCGGCGGCGGGCATCTCGTGAACAATCATGTGCCGGAGCTCGACAAGGTAATGCGAACCGGTGCCGGGCTGGCCTGTTTACACTACGCGGTCGAAGTGCCGATCGGTCCGAGCGCAAAAGGGATGCTCGCCTGGATGGGCGGGTATTTTGAGGCCAACTGGTCGGTGAATCCTGACTGGAAGCCGGCGTTCAAAGTCTTCCCCGATCACCCGGCGGCGCGTGGCGTGAAGCCTTTTCAAATCAATGACGAGTGGTATTTTCACATGCGTTTTGTCGAGGGTATGAAAGGCGTGACGCCCATCCTCTCGGCAGTGGCTCCCGACGAGACGATGAAGCGGCCCGATGGTGCCCACTCGGGTAATCCGGCGGTCCGTGAAGCGGTCGCGAAGCGCGAGCCGCAGCATGTTGCGTGGGCCTATGAGCGCGGGGAGGACTATGCAAAAGGCCGTGGTTTTGGTTTCACGGGATTGCACTACCACTGGAACTGGGAAGAGGACAGTTTCCGCAAATCGGTCCTCAACGGCGTGGCCTGGTCGGCGAATCTCGAGATTCCAGAGGGTGGTATCGAGACGGCAAGGCCGACACGTGAAGCTCTGGAGGCGAATGTGCTCGAATACGGCGGCGATCAGGGTCGGAATAAGAAACCGGCAGCAGCAGCAGCGCCGCAGGGCGATCCCAATCTGAAGCCACTTTTTGAATCTGCGGTCGTCAACGCCAAGACTCCGGGGCATGCCGTGGATATCGCGGTGGAACTTCCGGCCGGGGCGAAAGATCTCTTCCTGGTGGTCGATGATGCCGGAGACAGTTTTGCTTTTGACTGGAGCAACTGGATGGAGCCGCGTTTTGTGATGGCGGACGGCTCGGAGAAGAAGCTTACCGAGATGGATTGGAAAACGGCTGAGACCGGATGGGGCAACGTGAGTCGGGTCAATAACGCGGCCGGCAGGGAAATGAAGGTGGACGGCAAGAAGCCCGCCTATGGCATCGGGGTGCATGCGAACTCAGTAGTTCAGTACACCATTCCCGCCGGCGCAAAACGCTTTTTGGCGAAGGGTGGTCTTGATGATGGCGGGTTCGGTCAGCAGGATGGGAACGCGCCGTCGAGTGTTAAGTTTTTGCTCTTCGACAAAGCGCCCGGCGGGTTTCTCACAAAGGCCAAGGCGACAGCGCCTCCGGCAGCGGGGGATAATCATGATCCCGCTTTGGCGGTCGCGAATCTCGAGGTGCATCCTGAACTGGATGCGCGGCTTTTTGCGTCGGAACCGATGGTGCTCAGCCCGTCCTCGATCGACGTGGACGAGAAAGGCCGGGTCTGGGTGTGCGAAGTCGTCAACTACCGCAGTCACAAAGGCGAGCGGCGCGAGGGTGATCGCATTCTAATCCTTGAGGACACGGACGGGGACAGCAAGGCTGACAAATCAACCGTGTTTTATCAGGGCACCGACATCGATTCCGCGCACGGTATCTGCGTGCTCGGCAACCGTGTCATCGTGAGTGCGGGTGAGGAGGTTTTTTCCCTCTACGACGAAAATGGCGATGGCAAATCCGACCGCAAAGAACCACTCTTTGCCCGCATCGGAGGTGCGCAGCACGATCACGGCATTCACGCGTTGCATTTCGGTCCTGACGGTCGGCTTTACTTCAATTTCGGCAACGCCGGTCAGCGGCTCTGCACCCCGGATGGCAATGTCATTACGGACATCAACGGCGTGAAATGCACCAACGAGAACAACCGCCCCCATCAGCAGGGCATGGTCTTTCGGTGCGAGCCGGATGGATCGAAAGTGGAGATGCTGGGTTGGAATTTCCGGAACAACTGGGAGGTCGCGGTCGATTCCTTCGGCACGGTCTGGCAAAGCGACAACGATGATGACGGAAACAAAGGGGTGCGGATCAACTACGTCATGGAGTACGGGAACTACGGCTACACCGACGAGAAGACCGGGGCCGGCTGGCGCGAACCGCGCATTGGCATGGAGACAGAAATCCCCCGGCAACACTGGCATTTGAATGATCCGGGAGTGGTGCCGAATCTTCTCCAAACCGGTCAGGGATCGCCTACGGGGATCGTGGTTTATGAGGGGGATGCCCTGCCCGGTGTCTTTCGCGGTCAGGTCATTCATTGCGACGCCGGTCCGGGGGTGGTGCGGGTCTACCCGGTGAAAAATGACGGGGCGGGTTATGCGGCGGAGATGGTGAATCTGCTCGAAGGGACTCGTGATCGGTGGTTTCGCCCCAGTGATGTGTGCGTCGCGCCGGATGGATCACTGATCGTCGCCGACTGGTACGATCCCGGAGTTGGCGGTCATGCGATGGGTGATCTTGCCCGCGGGAGGATTTTTCAAGTGGTGGCGAAGGGGCAGGCACCGGAGAAAATGCCCTCACCGGCAGCTATTGAGACGGCAGACGGGGCGATCACCGGCCTGAAAAGCCCGAACGAATCCGCGCGCTATCTCGCATGGACAGCCCTGCATGAAATGGGCAGGAAAGCGGAGCCTGCGCTGAAGGCCTTGTTTGATGATCGCTCGGCGAGTCCGCGGCACCGGGCGCGGGCGCTCTGGCTTCGCGCGCGAATCGACTTGGCTCAGGCGGTTGCGGCTCTGGAGGATGCCGATCCCAACATTAAGATCACCGCCTTTCGGGCGATCCGTCAGCTTTCGGGAAGCGATGCGGAAGCCGTCTTGTCCGCCGCTGCGAAACTGGCGGATGACAGCGATCCTCAAGTGCGCCGGGAAGTGGCTCTGGCGCTCCGCCACCGCGACGGTGAAAAGGCTGACGCCCTCTGGGCCCGGTTGGCCCGTCAGGCGGATGCCGGTGATCGCTGGATGATTGAGGCGCTCGGGATCGGAGCCGAATTTTCCTGGGCTACCCGGATGAAAGCGGCGCAGGATCTCAAAGGCGACCTGGCCGCGAGGATCCTCTGGCGGAGCCGTGCTCCGGAAACCGCCGAAAAGCTGGCTGATCTGATTGTTGCGGGGACATCGGATGCGCTGCCGCTGTTGCGGTCGTTGGATTTTCAGAGCGCTGACGCCGCCCGCGAAGCGGCTTTCCGGAAAATCTTTGAAAAGGGGGCCCCAGAAACGGCACTCTACGCCGCAGGAAAAATCGGGCCGGAGGCCATTGCCAAAGGGGAGGGAGGCCAGGCGAGGCTGGATGCGCTGCTCGCGCCGATTCGCGGTACGGCCGAGTTTGTGACCTTGTCGGAAAAGTTGAATCTCACCGGTTTTCCGGATGAGTTGGTCGCCTTTATCGCGGCAAAGCCGGATGCTCCCGAGTCGGTCACGGCGGCGCGGTTGTTGCTCCGTTCAAATCGCGGTCAGTTGACCGGGTACCTTCGCGATGCGGCTGACCTGCCCCGTGCCTTTGCTCTGGCTCGTGCTCTCGGC
>JAGNMT010000494.1 GCA_017991025.1 Verrucomicrobiales bacterium | reverse complement strand
GGGAAGAAAAGCCATCGCGGTGCAGGCCGATGTGGCCAATCCCGGGAGTGTCGAAGAGGCCTTTGTGGAATTCAAAAAGGAGTTTGATCGCGTCGATTTTCTCGTGAGCAATGCCGCCCTCGGCGTTCTGAAGCCGGCGCTGGAGATGGGGCTGAAGCATTTTCGCCGCTGCATGGAGACCAACGCCCTCGCGCTGAACACCCTCGCGCAGAATGCGGTCCCGATGATGAGTGCGGGCGGGTCCATCATTGGCCTGACCAGTCTCGGATCGGAGCGGGCGATCCCGAATTACACCTTTATCGGCGCGTCGAAGGCCGCCCTCGAGGCCCTCGCCCGCGGACTTGCCCAGGAACTCGGCCCACGGGGCATCCGGGTGAATTGTGTGAGCGCCGGGGTCGTCGATACTGATGCGCTGAAACATTTTCCGAATCGCGAGCATCTCCTCGCGGAATACGAAACCCGCACTCCGCTGGGGCCGACGCTGTCACCGGAACAGGTCGCCGATGCCATTTATCTGCTCTGTCTCCCCGAAGCGGGGATGATCACGGGACACACCCTCTTTGTGGACGGAGGCTACGCGATTTCAGGATGAGTGAGGCCGCCCCCCTTCCTGATGCCGGCCTTGCCGGACGCAACGCCCTTGTCACCGGCGGCAGCCGGGGCATCGGACGCGCTATTGTCGAGAGACTCGCGGGCGCGGGCATGGATGTGACCTTTACCTATCTCGGCAACGAAGCGGCGGCAAACGAGGTTATTGCCGCCAATCCCGGCCTAAAAATCACGGCGGTAAAGGTCGATGCCCGTGAGAGCGAAGCCGTGCGCCAGTGTGTCGAGGCCCTCGTCGAGCGCGTCGGCACGATCGATGTGCTCGTCAACAATGCGGGCGTGATCCGCGACAACCTCCTCCCGATGCTGGAGGATGACGATCTCAAGGCTGTCTTCGAGACGAATATCGAGGGGGTTTTCCACTTTTGCCGCGCCGTCGTGCCCTTCATGATGTCGAAACGCTACGGCCGTATCATCAATATTAGCTCGGTTTCGGCGGAAAAGGGTGGTCGCGGGCAGACCAACTACGCGGCGAGCAAGGGGGCGATCAATTCTTTTACCAAAGCGCTCGCGGTCGAGGTCGGGCGGCGCGGGATCCGCGTCAATGCAGTCGCTCCGGGCGTGATCGAGACGGAAATGTCAAAAGAGGTCCGCGATTTGGCCGGTGACGAAATCATTTCCAATATCGTTTTGAAGCGCTATGGTCTGCCCTCCGAAATTGCGAACGCTGTCTGGTTTCTCAGTTCCGATCTGGCGAATTACATCACCGGGCAGGTTTTGAGCGTGGACGGCGGTTTTAAAATGTAACAGACATGAGTAATCAAGACATCAGCAAGGATGACATCATGGCCATCTACCCCAAGGTGGCCGAAATCATCGCCGACGCCCTGGGCTGTGACGAAGAAGAAGTGCAGCCCGAATCTTCATTGATCAACGATCTCGACGCCGAGTCGATCGACTTTCTTGACATCGTTTTCCGTCTCGAACGGGAATTCAAAGTGAAGATTCCCCGCGGCAAAGCCATCGAGGAAGCTCGCGGTGAACTGAGCGAAGAAGAATTCGAGCAGGGTGGCATCGTCACGGACGCCGGTGTTGCGAAATTGCGCGAGTTCCTCAACGAGGTTCCCGCCGACCGCATCAAGGCACCCCTCAAGGCCGCTGAGATTCCAAAGCTTTTCACGACCGAGACCTTCTGCAAGATGGTCATTCGCGAGCAGCAGGCTTGAGCAGGCGGGAGGCTCCAGACTTTAGGCCGAAGGCGGCAGGCTGGAGGGTTTCGCCGGTGCTTCTACTATTTCTCTTCTCTGATGACTGATCATTTCCGTGCTTTTTCCTTTGTGGACAGGATTCACAAGGATGAGACCGGGAAACGCATCTCGGGGTGTTACCATATTCCGGAGGGAGTGGGAGAATTTCCGCTTTCGCTCGTGGCCGAGTCCATCGGGCAGCTCGCGGCCTGGTCCTCGATGGCGGTGGTGGATTTTACGGTCCGTCCCGTCGCCGGCATCGCCGGGCTGGTGGAGTTCCCTGGTACGGTGCGGCCGGGCGATACGCTGGAACTTGAGGCTACGCTTGTGAAATCCGATGCGGAAGCGGTCGGCTATGACGGGCTCGCCTGCGTCAATGGCGAGCCGGTCGTGCGGCTTCAGGATTGTCTCGGACCGATGGTGCCGCTCGTGGATTTTGATGATCCGGAGGCTATGAAAGAACGTTACCGGGTCCTCACGACGGTCGGAGCGACACCCGATGCCTTTGGCGGGGTTCCCCGTTTTATGCCCGAAAAGACGGGGGGAACGCCAGGCGAGATGGCGGAGGGCGTGTTTCACATTCCCGAAACGGCATCGTTTTTTGGGGACCATTTCCCCCGTCGTCCGGTCTTTCCGGGTACGCTTCTGATGAATCTGAACCTCGGTTTTGCGATCGATCTTGCCTCGGAGGGCATCGCTGACGCCTCGTTGTGGAAGCCGGTGCGCATGAGCGACGTGAAAATCCGCTCCTTCATGTCCCCCGGCGAAACGCTTGACCTTAAAGCAACCATTGATGAACGTGACGGCGGGCTTGTTCGTGTTACCGTGGAGACACGGAAAGGAAAACGCCTCACCAGCAGTGCCCGCGTCCTGCTTTCCCGAACTCAGTGATGGCCTTAATCAAAAAACGTAGAATCGCCGTGACCGGGATCGGCATGGTGACACCGATCGGGAACACCGCAGCCGAGACCTGGGCCGCTCTGCTCGCCGGGAAAAGCGGGGCTGCACCGACGCAAAATTTTGATGCGAGCGGGTTCACGACGACTTTCAGCGCCGAGGTGAAAGGCTTCGATGCCGAGTCAGCGGTTCCAAACCGGAAGTTGCTCAAATACGCTTCCCGCTCCCATCGATTCGCCCTCGCGGCGGCGGCCGAGGCGCTTTCGGATGCGGGCATCGCCCCGACCGAATCCGACTCCCATCGCTGGGGGCTTTCCGTGGGAGCAGGCATGATGTCCGTGGCCTACGATGATCTCAAAGTGGTGCACGACTACGCGACTGACGGCGGCCAGTTTGATGCCGCCGGTCTAATGAACCCCGATTTTCCGGGCAATCCCGTGAATTTCTGCCGATGGCAGTCCAACGCCGGGCTGGGATTGCTCACGAAGCAGTTCGGTATTCGCGGGTACGCCACGTCGGTGCATACGGCCTGCGCCTCGGGCGGGCAGGCGCTAGGAACGGCTCTGAAAGTGATGCGACGTGGTCAATGTGATTATATGCTCGCGGGCGGGTTTGATTCGATGATCAATCCCATCGGCATTTCGGGCTTTTGCCTCCTCGGGGCGCTCTCGACCGATAACGACAATCCCACCGGCGCGAGCCGCCCTTTCGACGCGACGCGAAACGGGTTTGTCCTCGGAGAAGGGGCGGGATTTCTTGTCCTTGAGGACTGGGACCGGGCGAAGGCGCGCGGGGCGACCATTTACGCCGAGTTTGCCGGTGACGGAAACTCGCTCAGTTGTTACCGCATCACTGATTCGCCGGCGGACGGGAACGGGCCAATCCAGGCCATCGAGCAGGCCCTCGGTGATGCCGGGAAAACGGCCGCTGACATCGACTACGTCAATGCTCACG
>JAGNMT010000493.1 GCA_017991025.1 Verrucomicrobiales bacterium | reverse complement strand
CTTGCGCTCCTCGGAAGCCCGGACGCCAGACGAACTTGAAACCGCCATTGCAACCGCTTTCGAAAAGGTAACTCCGAAAAATGCGGCGGGTTGGTTTGCTTCTTGTGGCTACAGTTTTATTTAAAATACTCTAGTAATCCAGACCCCGAGGCGAGACGCCGGGACTTAACGTTTTCTTGGCCGGGTTGCGAAGAATAAAGCCACTCCGAGGCAGGCAACGAGGAAGGTGCCGGACGTGAGCACGGTAAGCACGAGATCACGCAAGTCTTTATTCGGGATCAAACCGAGCTTATGGAAATTGGTGAAGATAGTAGCTTCGAATTGCCGCTGCTCATCTGTGTGACGGGTGACACTGCCTGTGGTTGTCGATACATAAACGCGCGTCTCGAGCGCATCACCCGCATCAAAACGATAGACCGGCAGGATACGGAAGATGTTCAGGTATTCCGTGTTGAAGGCAGTAAGGAATGCCGTCTTCGACACCTTTTCTCCGGCGAGGAAGCGGGAAGCGATCTCGGCAGCATAGGCTTCATCCCGGGAGGGATCGAATGTGCCGTCCACGGCGCTGACATAATGCGGCACCGGGGAGGTCGTGGTGTAGACCTGATACCAGGGTTGTCCTCCGATACCGCGCAGGTTCACGGCCTGCACTTCGGGCTTTTCTTCGGGCAGTCTTGAAACGGCCTCAGCGACGGTGACCTTGATCGAATTCACATCCATGCCGCCGCCGGAGGGGCGGGCGGAGGGAGGCGGCGACTGGGTCCGTGTCATCACATTGTGAATGACACCGCTGCCGGAAGCCATCAGGACTGAAAGACTGAAAAGCAGTCCGAGCCAGCGATGGAGTTTGCGAATGAGGCGTGTTTTCATGAAAAATGAGGGTTGGAAAAAGGCGGGCGGGTCAAATCAACCCTCCCGCCTGTATATTTCCGACTAGTCGGCTAGTTTGGATGCTTTACCATTTCCACTCAATTCCCGCATAGATGGAGCATCCGTCTCCGGGGAGAAAGAGCGCCCCGCCACCCGCAGGGGAAGTATCGACGACGCTGGTAGTTGCCGCGTAGATTTCGTCCGTGAGGTTCTTCGCTTCGACAAACATCGAGAGTCCCTTCTTGCTCCGGTAACCCACTTTGAATCCTAGCAGCGCATAGGAATCAGCAAACTCGGTCTCGGCTGAATCGACGTTGTAGGCTTCTGGAACCCATTCGAGATTCGGTCCTGCATAGATACCACTGGGATGTTCGTAAAGAAACTCCGCCCGGTAATAATGCTGCGGTATCCCGGGAAGGCGGTTGTCCCTGAAGGTCGCGTCATTGTCAAAGCGGAAGTCGTTCCAGAGGTAATTCTGACGAAAGACGATCCTGTCCTCTGATGGCTCGATTGGAGCCTTGGCCGCCATCGATTTGCCCCCGGCGGAATGAGCCGAGCTGCCACCTCTTGCAAAAAGTCCCGAAAATAACTCCCAATCGAGAGCCGCTTCGATCCCCTGATGGGTCGTGTCACCGGCGTTCACGGTCTGTGTGAGACCCGGCTGGACCAGATACTGAAGGAGTTCGTTATCAACGAGAGAGTGATAGTAGGCAATGTCCCAGGAGATCTTGTCGCTGAATCCGCGGGTTCCGAGTTCGAAGGTCGTCGCGGTTTGTTCGTTGAGTTGGATCAGCCCCGCCCCGCCATTATTGGCATCAACGAGTTCTCCGAAGGACGGGGGTTCGAAGCTGCGGCTGACATTTGCAAATACCTGCGATTGGGGAGCGATGTCCCAGAGCAGTCCGACCTTCGGTGAAAAAGCGGACCAGTCCTGGGTATCACTGTTGTTCGGGCCGACCGGGAAATCATCACGATTTTTCCGCTCCGCGTAACTGAGCTGGGCCCCTGCTACGAAGGCGACATCCGGTACAAAGTAGTGACTGTTCTGCGCGTATAGATCGGCATTGAGCGAAGTCTGGTGACTGTCCGCGAAGAGGGCACCGCGGGTTCCGAAGCGATTCACAAATCGGGCGTCTTCAGCGATGCCGTAGGTGGGGGCGAAACCAAAGGTGAAATGGTTCTCCTTCCCAAAGAGGTCTGCAACGTTGTCATATCGCACGTCGAGCCCGAAGTCGTTGGTAACCTGGTCGATCACAAAAAGAATGGGGTGGTCGAGATCCTTATTGGACCAGAAACTGCCGATCGTGATTTTCTCATCGCCGCTTTCCCAGGTCGTCTTGTTAGCGAAGCGAAACAGCTCGAAGTCGCGCTTCCAATCGCTCGTGACGCGATCAAAGCGAGCCACGGGCTGAAAGCCGCGGAGATTTGCCGGAACCCGGGCGGCCTGGGTGGGATCGGCCAGCATTTGCGCTTTGGTCAGGTCCCCGGGCAGCTCCGAATCCGTCTTTCCATAGGTGATGAAAAACCGGGTTTCAAGTTCCGGGTTGATTGCATAACCGAGGTTGGCGAAAAAACGCTGATTGCTCTGTGCCGAGTGTTCGCGGAATCCATCGGTCGAGGAGTGGGTAAAACTCACATAAGCGTCCTGATCGCCGGAAACAATGCCCGAGCTGATCTGACCGCGAAACGAATCAAAGCTCCCATATTCAAAGCGGGTCTGAAGTGGCGATGCCGTATGTCCGGTGTGCGAAACGAAATTAATCGCTCCGCCAAGTGTCGTTGACCCATATTCGAGCGCGTTGGCTCCGCGATAGACTTCGATATATTGTGCGGCGAGCGGTTCGATCGCCTGGAAGTCGAAACCTCCGTCGGCGAGATTGAGCGGCACCCCGTCCTGCATCAGCTTGAGACCGCGTCCGTGGAAGGTCCGTTGAATGCCCGAGCCGCGAATCGAAAGACGCGATTCCTCCGACCCGAAGCGTGGCTGCACAAACACGCCGGGAGCATAGTCGAGGGCGTCTTTCAAGTTCGTCGCGCGTCCCCGCTTGTAGTCTTCGGCATCAACGATAGCGACGCCACCAGGTTGTTGCATCAGTTCTGCTCGAGCTTCTTCAATATTCGGAACCGTGAGCGAAACCGCTTGCGGGGCGAGGTCGTCGATCACCAGCGGTGGCTCAGTTTCAGGTTGCGGAGCCGGACGCGGGGCCGGGACGGGACGCGGCCGTGGAGCGGGTGTCGCGGGGGGGGCACCGCTAACTACGACAGGGGGCAGCGTCTCAGGCGTTTGAGCATTGCCCTCCTGAGCCGATGAATACGAGGCGGCAAGCGCAAATGCCGTGATTAGAGCGCTTCGGAAAAGAGATCTTCCCGACTTATTAAAATAGAGATGTTTCATGTAACAAAAAAGTAAAATTGGGCTGGATTTTGCCGCGCAGGTTGCACGGCGGTAGGTTCGCTGAACCCGGGAGGATCGGGTCTCAAGTGATAGCGGACGGCAGGTATGTGCCGGGCTTTGAGAATCGAGAGGATCGTCCGAGCGTTCACGAACAAGGATGATTTCCCATCCAACGTCCCGGGGAGAGGTGTGATTTCACCTCCGCCATAAAAGGGCGCGACGAATCTCAAGTCAAAGTCACGCCCGCCACGGGGGTAATGACCGGGGCGCAAAGGCCACCGAGTGAGGAATGGCTGTCTCCGCGAAGAAGATCAGATTGGACTCCGGTCTCGGCGGTAGATTCAAGGCCACAAACAGGACCGCATTCACTTTGTTGCTGG
>JAGNMT010000491.1 GCA_017991025.1 Verrucomicrobiales bacterium | reverse complement strand
TTTTCGATGAATTCAATGATCAGCTTTGCAATGTCCTTGCCGGTCGCAGTCTCAATGCCCTCAAGTCCGGGTGAGGAGTTGACCTCGAGGACGACCGGTCCGTGATTGGATCGGAGGAGATCGACCCCGGCGACATTGAGACCGAGAATCTTCGCTGCCCGGGTCGCGGTGGATCGCTCTTCCGGTGTGATTTTCACGACCGAGGCCGTTCCGCCACGATGAAGGTTGGAGCGGAATTCCCCCTCTTTGCCCTGGCGTTTCATTGCCGCGACAACCTTGTCTCCGACGACGAGGCATCGGATGTCGGCTCCGCCGGCTTCCTTGATATACTCCTGCGCGAGAATGTTCGCGTTCAGTCCGCGGAAAGCCTCGATGACGGACTCGGCGGCCTTCTTCGTTTCCGCGAGCACAACGCCGACCCCCTGGGTGCCCTCGAGCAGTTTGATGACGAGCGGTGCGCCGCCGACTTGATCAATGAGAGCCTCGGTCGTGCGGGGATCGTGAGCGAAGCCGGTCACGGGAAGTCCGATTCCTTTTCTCGCGAGCAATTGGAGGCTGCGCAGTTTGTCGCGCGACCGGGAAATGGCGACCGACTCGTTGACGCTGGAAACGCCCATCATTTCAAACTGACGCACCACGGCGCAGCCAAAGTGAGTATAGGTCGCCCCGATCCGCGGGATCACCGCATCAAATCCGTCCAGTTTCTCGCTGCCGAGATAGATGGAAGGTCTCAGCGAGGTGATCTCCATGTGGCAGCGAACGTAATCGATGACACGCATTTCGTGCCCGCGCTTCAGGCCGGCTTCATAGAGGGCGTTGGTGGAGTAGAGTTTCTTATCTCGTGACAAAATGGCGATTTTCATGGGAAAAAGGGAAGGTGGGGCCTCGACGATACGGTGTCACCCGAGGGCGGGTTTGACACGTCGCAACGGCTTTCCGATCTGGTAGGAGAGACCCGGGCTTACAAGGAATCGACCATTCATCGCAGTTCGGCCCAAAAGCATGCGAAATTTCATGTTATCGCGATTCGTGAGACTGAATTCGACTTCCCAGGTGACGTTACCGAGGGTTACGGGGATCCGGATAAACGGACGGACCTCCTCGTGGCCGCCCGAATCCTTGACCTGACGCTGATTCAGGAGCGGGCAATCACATTCCACCGAGTAATCGGGCTTCCGCTGGAGGGGGTGCACCTTAAAGCGGACCCGTTCCTCCCCCCGCGGGCCGGTATAGAGTTCCAGTCCGCAGGTATGCAGACAGGAGGTACGTGCACCCGTATCTACTTTGGCTTTGATCCGCGGAATGCCGAGTTCCGGGATCGAAAGCCATTCGCGCCATCCGATGATGTCGAGTGCGGAGGGGGTCGGGTTCACGCGACAATGATACTTCCTCTCTGCCTTATCCCAACTGCTTTGTTTGGAGTCCGTGTTACAGGGTCGGAACGTGTCTCGAATTGGCATCAGCTCATCTCCAGACCCGTGAGCGGCCCTTTGCCGGTGGAGAATTCGTCCGTCTCCAATCCAAGGCGTTGCAGGAGGGAGACGTAGAGATTGGTCAACGGATAATTGTTCTTCGTATCAAAGGCGAGGTGCTGGCCGTGTTTGAATCCGCCGCCCGCGAGCAGGACCGGCAGGTTCACATTGCTGTGGGAGTTCGCGCTGCCCATGCAGGTGCCGTAGAGGACCATGGTCCGGTCCAGAATCGTCCCGCCGTCCTCCTGCGATGAAGCAAGTTGATCGAGAAATCCGTTGAGGGCACCGAACTGGGCCTCCTCGTAGGCTCGCAACTCGGCCACGGTCTCGGGACGGTTGCCGTGGTGGGTGATATTATGGATCACCGTCGTATCGACAAAGAGCGTGACGAGACGGGAGGAATCTGTCTCGAGGGCCAGCTTTACGACATCCAGGGTCAACTGGGTGCGACGAACAAATTCCCTCGCGTCGTCGATGTCCTCGGGCGGCTTGGCGGTGACGACGGGCTTGGGTTTGTATTCCCAGGCTTCGGCGGCATGGAGGCGCTGTTCGAGGTCACGCACGGAAGTGAAGTATTGGTCCATGCGCCCCTGATCACTCCTGGAGAGAGACCGACTGAGGCGCTTGCTCTGTTCCCCCACAAAGTCAAGCATGCTGCGACCCTGGCGCAGGGCCTCGACGTTGGCTTCGATTTCATCGGGTTTGCCCTGCACGAAGAGCTTTTCGAAAAGCTTGCGCGGGCTTTTGTCGGGCGAGATGGGGGCCCCGCTGCGAGTGTAGCTCAGGGTCGGGCCGCCTTCGTTGCTCATCGCGAGGGTCAGCGAAGGGAAACGGGTTTCGTTGCCGATGTGCTCGGCGGCGAGCTGGTCGACGGAGACGCCATTGCGAAAGCCACCTCGCTCAGGATGGGGCGTGCCGGTGAGAAAGGTCTTGTCGGCGGCGTGTCCACCGGTCATGTCCGGGTGACTGCAGCCGGAAAAAACGGTCAGGTGGCTTTTGTGTCCGGCGAGTTTTTCCAGATAGGGGGTGAGCGCATAATCCGCTCCGGCCTTTTCCGGAAAAAAGAACTGCGGCATGATGCCCATGTTCGTCTGGATCGCGACGAGACGACGGGGGATCTTTGTCTCGTGGGCCCGGCTCAAAGAGTGACTCATCGCATCGAGCAGCGGCAGTCCGATGGTCGCTCCGGCGGCGCGGAGGAGGGTGCGGCGGGAGAGGGGCTGGCGAATGTTAAGGTTCATCGGAACTGAGAATAGATAGCCTTGTCAGGGGAGTTCGATACGGGCTTTTTTGAGCGCATCGATGAGGGCTTCACGATTGGTTTTGGATGCCTCAATCCAGGCGGTGAGTATGCCGTCACCGGAGATGCTCACTCGATCCACGCCTTCGATCTTTGCGACGGCGAGATAGACCCCGTAGCGGCAGCCTTTGCAATCGAGCAGGCCGACGGGGATTTCCACTTTTGTAAGGGCGGCGGCGGACACGGTTTGAAGAGTCAGGGAAAAGGTCCGGGTCGAAGCATTGCCGATCCGCTTGTCGAGTTCTTCGAGCACTTTCTCCGGCGGCACGGGCTGGCCCGGGCTCGATTTTGGAAAGAGTTTGGCAATGTCGTAGCGAAGCGTGACCTCGGCCTTTTCGATGTCCAGTTTGACGAGCGCCAATTCGGGAAGGGAACTCATCACCTGCCGAAAATCGGCTTCCCGTTCGGGATGGCTGAACCCGATGACGCGGAACGTGGTGGTATCTTCGCCAGCTCGAAGGCAGGGACCTGTGAGGCACCCGAGAAGTAGAAAGAGGATCGCCTGAAGTTTCATTACCGTGTCTGGAAGAGATCGCTCAGGACAATCTCGTGAATCAGGGTTCGTATGCCGCCGCCTTGCTTCTCAGTGCGTGCCACCACGTCTGCGAGGGCCTCGCGGTCAGCAAAGGCAACGTCGCGTCCGGTCGCGTAGATGGTCAACTGCCGGGCGAGGTTGTGGAGCAGGCGCCGGGAATCCGCAGCGAGGAGGTTCTGAAATTCATCCATCCCGGCAAAGGAGTGTCCGTCGGGCAACTGGCCGGTGGCGTCGACAGGGGGACCGAGTTTAAAACTGATGCCGATCTTCGAATCGATGCTGCCTCGCGGGGCGGGGTCGCCTTTTTCCAGAGCGCGGTAACGATCCCGCTGGCCGCCG
>JAGNMT010000492.1 GCA_017991025.1 Verrucomicrobiales bacterium | reverse complement strand
GTGAAACGGGCCTGCTGGGTGAAGGCGGCATCGAGACGGGCAAAAGTGGAATTCAAGACACCCGCGAGTTGCCCGAGTTCACTGTCGGTATCGGTCGTGCTGATGCGCTGCGTGAGATCGCCGGTCGCAATTTTGCCCGCCGTTGCACTGATCTCTCCAATGGGTCGCAAAGCACGGGTCACGAGCCAGGCACCGCCGGCGAGACCGAAAAGCAGGACCCCGGCACCTGCACCGGCGAGCCGCCACGCGAGATGATGCAGTCCCTCTCTGTCGGCGGCAACGGATCGCCCCACCAGGACACAGTCTCCGGGACCGGGAAAAGAAAAGGCCTCGCGACTATCTCCCCGAAAACGCACCGGAGTATCCATAAGGTCGGGCATTTGGAGGTCACGGGGAGCCGTGGGTGAATAAGTCACCGGTCTTTCACTGTGACGCAGCCACACGACATAATAAAATCCGCCGGAACCCGCGCGATCAAAAAGAGCCGCATCTTCGGGCGAAAGACTGAACTCGCGCGCGAGACGGTCCTGCCCCCCGGCAGGTCGTTGCGAAGCGACAAGAACCGGCAGGAGCTGCCGCAGTTCCTCATCGATACGACGGGAGAGCCGGCCACTTTCCAGTTGGTAGGCGGTGACGCCGAAGCCGATCAGGATCGAGACCAGCAACAAGCCGTGCCAGAGTTGCAAGCGCCAGCGGATGGATTGAAATCGCTTCATTCGATGCTGTAGCCATGTCCGCGGCGGGTCACGATAAACTCCTGTCCCAGCTTTTTCCGGAGATTAAAGACGTGAACATCGAGGATATTCGAGAGCGTCGATTCGTTCTCGTCAAAAAGATGTTCGTAGAGGGCGGTGCGGGTCACGACTTCACCGCGATGCAGCGCGAGGTATTCGAGAAACACGTATTCACGAGCGGTAAGCGTGACCAACTGTCCCGAACGAGTCACTTTGCGGGCGGCGGTATCAAGGGACACCTCCCCGATTTCAAGAACACTCCGGGTCTGACGCGCCCCCCGGCGGATGATGGCCCGGAGACGGGCAAAAAGCTCGGCGCTGTCGAAAGGCTTGACGAGATAATCATCCGCCCCCGTGTCGAGACCCTTAACGCGGTCGGCGCTTCGGTCCCGGGCGGTGAGCATGAGCACGGGCGTCGACTTCCCCTCGCGCAAACGGGCGAGCACTTCCCATCCGTCGAGCCGGGGGAGCATGACATCGAGCACGATGGCGTCGTAGTCCGTTGATTGCGCTTTGTAGAGGCCGTCCTCGCCGTCTTCGGCCGTGTCGACGGCATACCCTTCCCGGCGCAAGGCTCTCGCGAGGCCGGCAAGCAGGTCGGGTTCGTCTTCGACGACAAGAAGTCTCATGGCATGGTGTGGTGTCCCGGATTTCCGGCGGCTCGGCCGGGGTGGTAGAAATGATACGCCTCCGTGGATTAATATCCGATTAAGCGACGGAAATCTTTTTTCGAAAAACCGCTTTCTCTTAATCCCTCATTAATCCTGCGTCCTCTATCCTTTCACACAAATCCCCTGACGGGTCTTTCCTTCGTACCCCCTATCGCCATGAAATCAATCCTCCTTTCCGCACTAATCACGACACTCCTCGTCTCAAACACGACCAACGCCCACGAATGGAAAAGAAACGAAAGCCCGGGCGACCGTGAGGCGCTGCGGCAACATGTCCTCGATGAATTTCTGGCAAAACGTCAAGCGACGCAGAAAAAGGAGGTCCGCCCCCTTCAACTTGTCTCGTCGAGTTCCTTAGTGAATCTCGCGGCCGCGATCGCAGGGGCGGCCAATGCACCCCTTCAGTCGGTTCCGTTTCAGGTCTTTCCAAAACTGGAATTGAAATGGGATGACGATTTTCTCTATGTGGGATCGAACGGGCTCCCGGATCACAACATGATGGTGGGCATCACCGCCTGGCAGCAGCAGGTTCCGCTCCCCCAGGCCTACGTCGGAGAAAACGCCTGGCGCATCCCCCTGCATCCGGTTCCGGCGAAAACTCCGGCGCAGATCGAGGGACACTTTCTTCGCGGGGCGATCGCCCTCGCGGTAAACGGCATTCCGATCTTTAACCCGCAGAACAACCGCGGCGAAGTCTCCTACGAGATCGGTGAGCTGGACCAATGGGGCGGCCATTGCGGACGGGCGGATGACTATCACTACCACATTGCTCCGCTTCATTTGCAGGAGGTGGTCGGCGAAGGAAAGCCGATCGCCTATGCGCTCGATGGCTATCCGATTTACGGACTGACCGAACCTGATGGCTCTCCCGTAAAAAAACTCGACGAGTGCCACGGTCATGATGATGCCGGGATCGGCTATCATTATCACGCTTCGAAAGAGCGCCCCTATTTGCAGAGCGCCTTTTACGGGGAAGTCGTCGAAGCCGGGGGACAGGTCGATCCTCAGCCAAGAGCCCAGGGAGTGCGTCCAGACACCGCTCCGCTGCGCGGCGCCGAGATTACCGGATTCGAGAGCACCGGGGAGAACCGTTACAAACTCAGCTACGAAGTGAGCGGCGAGAAACGCTCCATCGCTTACGAAATCAAAGAGGACGGCACCTATCCTTTCGAATTCGACAACGGCAGTGAAGGCAAGGTCAGCGAAGTCTATACCCGTCGTGCCGGCGGAGGCGGTGGTCCCGGAGGCCCTGGTGCCCCCGGCAGTGGTGCCCCCGGCAGTGGTGCCCCCGGCGGCAAAGGAAAAGGCAAAGGCGGAAAGGGTAAGAGCGAAGAAGGCAAGGGCATGCGACCCGAGGAGGATTCCAGGCCTCCCCGGCCGGAGGAGCCACGTCCCCCGCGTCCGCAAGCTTCAAATCCGGACCTGAACGGGGATGGTATCGTGAGCGCCAGAGAATTTGCCGACGCGGCGAGACGCGAATTTTCCGCGAAAGGCGGCCAGGGCACCATGCCTGACGCCATGGCCAGGGCACGCGATGAATTCAACACGCTCGACCGCAATCGCGACGGCAGTCTCGACGCCACCGAAGTCCCCTCTCCGGAAGCACCGAAAGCCGGAGAACCGATGGCGCGGCGGGCAACGTCCCCCGAATCATCGTTTTCTGCTGGCACCGGCTTTGTCTTGACCAGTCCTGAAGTGGAGGACGGAGGCAATCTGCCCGCCGACTACACGGGCGACGGCAGCGGCGCGACCCTGCCGCTCGAGTGGAAGGGCGCTCCCTCCGGCACGAAGAGTTATGCCCTGATTATGGATCATCTTGCCCCCGGCAATGAGATGAAGGGATACTGGACGATGTGGGGAATTCCCGCCGATGTCACGAGCCTCCCTAAAAATGTCGAAGGGGTCGGCAAACTGGGCGTGGGCTTCAAAGGAGAAATCGGCTACGAACCTCCCCACTCGCAGGGGCCGGGAGCCAAAACCTATGTGCTGCACGTCTACGCGCTTTCGGCCGAGCCCGAGATAGCCGAGCCCGCCGACAACGTGAGTCGCGAGGTCCTTCTCGCGGCGATCGAGGACAAGATTCTCGCTCAAGCGGATCTGAGCGTGGTTTACACCCGGGGTGGCGAACCGGGCGGTGGTGAACCAGGTGGCAGCAAGAGTGGCGAAGGACGAAAAGGCATGGCTCCCGGGGAGGCTCAGCGGCCGGAGCAACCGGGGAACAGGCCACAGCCACCCTCTGCG
>JAGNMT010000490.1 GCA_017991025.1 Verrucomicrobiales bacterium | reverse complement strand
TGAAATTCGACGTCGATCCCGACTCTCCGTCAGAAGCACCGGTTTACGAGGACCTCGACATTCATTTGGTCGCCGCCGACGGCGCTCACTTGAAGATCAGCGTGGAGAAGGCCATTCAGATTGAAGGCGTCTGGAAATTCAGGGGAGAACTGGATGATGATCTGGTCCTAGATCTGTTGGATAAGGGCTGAGTCTTTTGTTCGCAGGCCCCTGCGAGGGAGGAATCTCTCGATAGGGGATCAGTGCCGGGTCCAACTTCTGTTTCTCGGGATGAGGAGCCGCTACTTGAGTGAATCGAGATACTCGAGCAGATCGGCGGCTTCCTGAGCGGTGAGGTTTTGCAGGAGGCCTTCGGGCATCATCGAGAGGGCGGCGGTAGTGGTTTTGGTGACCCGGGTGGTGGAGATCTGTTCGGTGAGTCCACCGGCCATTTTGAGGGTGAGTTCGGTGTCGCTGCGGGCGGTGATGAAGCCGGCTTTGCTGTCGCCGGTATTGAGTTCGACGGTGGTGAGTTGCCACAGCGGCTCGATCAGGTTCGACGGGCTGAGCAGCTGCTCCAGCATCGCGGCGCGATTCCATTTGCTACCGATGCGGCTGAGGTCGGGGCCGAAGTCGATACCGACTTCGTTGAGGCGGTGGCAGGCGATGCAGACGCTTGCGAAGACTGCCTTGCCGTGTGCCGCATCGCCTTTCATCGAGAGGAGTGCTTCCGGTTTGATGCCGGACCCCAGGACTTTGCGGCGCTGGGACTCGGGGAGGAAGCGTTCGAACAAATCGCGGCGCAATGGCTCGGTGAGGGCACTGCCTTTGGCGATGGCCAGAGCGCGGAGGTCGGTGGAGAGTTTGCCATCGACGATGGCGAGCAGCACGCTGAGTGCGCCGCTGTTGGTGGCGAGAAGCAGGTCGAGTGGTTTGCTGTCACCTGCCCGGAGTTGGGCGATGGCTTGGTCTTCCGCCTTTCGCAGGGAGAGAGTGGCGGCGGCGAGGTCGCGGTCGTTGGGCCTAAGGCTGGCGATCCAGTCGCGTATGAGAAGGAGGCCGCGATCATCGACGAGATGGCTGCCGAGGTAGGGCATGTGTCCGCTACCGGCGGTGGCCATGCGATAAAGGAGGACACTGCGACAGGGATCACCGCTGGCGATGACACGTGCATCAGGCAGACCGAGATCGCCCTGCACAGCCCTGGCGTCGATGAGATTGGCTTCTTTGAGCGCCAACTCGATGTTCATGAAACTGGGGACGCCGCCGCCGCTGTTGAAGCGATGGCAGGCACTGCAGTTCGCGTGCAGGTAGCTGCGGGCGCGGACTTCGAGGCTGCCCACAGTGCCGTGCGGATCGGCAAAGGCCGGTTCGGGTGGTGTGAGCCCGAGTTGAATGAAAGCATCGAGCTGATCGCCTTTCTCCCGCGAGGTGGCACGGTCGAGTTGCAGGGCGCTAAAGCCTTGGGCGAAGTGATTCATCAGAGTGTGGCAGCGCCCGCATTCACTGCGACTGTAGAAGCGCCAGGGTTGATTGATTTCCCCGCCTGGCGCAGCGCTGTCCGTCACCTTGAAGACGCTTTCGGCACCTTCCTTTGGAACGAGTTCGGCGTCGATCTGATCGGCATTCCAGCGATAACTGTAGGTGCCCCACAGGCTGCCGTCGAAATGGAGGATCTGGGTTTCAATCCGGCGGCGGGTCGAAGGATTGCCGCGCTCCAGATCGAGCGAGTAGGTTTTTGCGAGCACGGCTCCCGCCGGGAACTCCCAGTGACCACGCAGCACCACGCCTTTGGATTCACTGGCGACGCTGACGCCGGATTGATCAGGAAAAGCCGCCCAGCGCTCGGCTGTCGCGTGATCGGCCCAGCGGGGAGCATTGATCTCATAGGGCAACACACCGGGGGCGGGGGTTTGGTGGGTGGTATCGGAAAAGAGACCGGTTTCGCTGAGCTTTCGGGGAAAGTCAGAGTTCTTCGCGGATCCCGGATTTTTCGCCAGTCTCCACAGGCCGCCGACGGCGTGATCCACAATGATCAACTCACCGTCGTGGTCAAAGCCGAAGCCTACGGGCATGAGTGAGCTGCGCGCGATCTCGCGATGTTCCATGACTTTGTCGCCCTCGGTCCGCAGCGACCAGAAGGTGCCCATTTGCCAGTCGCCGTAAAGATACGCGTCCTTCAACTCGGGCAGCTGTTCGCCGTGATAAAACTCGCCGCCGGTGATGCTCGCTGCTTCCGCATGCGAGTGTGCGACGAGCGGCGGCAGGATCGGCGAAGGACCGCGCAGGCGATCGGGCCTTATGTCCTGTTTGCCGCCCTCGGTGAGACTCCAGCCGTAGTTGCCGCCGCGCTGAATGCGGTAAATCATTTCCCACAACTCCCAGCCGACGTCCCCTGCAAAGAGATCGCCCGTCTTTGGATCAAAACTCATACGCCAGGGATTGCGAAGACCGTAGGCCCAGACTTCACCGCGGGCATTTGGGGTCGTGACGAAGGGATTGTCCTTCGGGATGCCATAGGCCCGATCGGCATCAGGATGATCGACATCGATGCGCAGCACGCTCGAAAGCAGATCGCTGATGTCCTGTCCGGTGACGAGCGAATCGGGCGGGTCCGGCTTTTCGGCATCACCGGTGGAAATGTAGAGCATGCCATCAGGACCGAAGCGCAGATTGCCCCCGTTGTGACCACCGGCGCGCCAGGAGATGATCTCTTTCGCACTGCTGAGATCGAGCCGGGGCGGTGATTCAGCCGTCACGCGGAAGCGCACGATGTGGGTGCCATCGTCCCGGAAATCCGCGCCTTTCAGGTCCTGTACGATCCAGGTGAAGACGAAGCGATTTTCGGCAAAACGAGGATGAAAAACCAGCGCATAGGAACGCGAGGTCTCGGGATCGAAGGCGGAGAGTTCTCCGAAGAGATCCGCTTTGTCCACACCGGCACCGGGCACGAAAGAAAACATCCTCCCTGTCTCCTCCAGCACCACGAGGCGGTCAGATCCCGGGATGGGCTTGATGTCGAGCGGTTTCTTGAAGGTGAGGCCCGGGTAGAGACGCTCCACCACATAGGGCGGCGGCGGTTCGGGTGTGCCCTGAATGCGAGAGGTGGTCCACGGCGGGCGCTGCTGCGCATGGGTCGTGATGGCGAGGAATGCCGGTAGCAGGAATAGGAGTTTCATGCGGTGGATGGTTGACATCGTCTCACATTCACTCGATTCAAGGCAAACTCAATTCACGCCTGAAATCGACGCTCTACTTTGGGGTTCGCTCCGTACTTCAAGCTCGGCCCGGATCCAAGCCGGATCGCGTCGCATGTCAAGAATCCTACAAACAGAGATCTGCTTGTCGTCGATCAGGTAGTAGATCACGAAAGGGGAGGTCTTTCCGCGCGACCCGGCGGGGACAGGCCCCGAATCCCGCGACCACGAATGCGCACGAATCCTGACGGAAATCCCAGTGGGCATGGTTAAACCCGACCCTACCCACGTGGTTGTCCACGCCCCCCCTAAAACCGCATCTGAGCCCCGAGGGAACCGGAGTGAGCCTCGACTCCTTCGCGCAAATACTGTCCGGTGTAGTCGAGATACACAGAAAGATTGCTGCCGTTAAAATCGAAGGACAGTCCGGCACCGACTTCCATCCAGTCTTCGCCGGGGGAAATGTTCGTG
>JAGNMT010000489.1 GCA_017991025.1 Verrucomicrobiales bacterium | reverse complement strand
GCATTGTAGCCAGGAAAGAGGCAGTCGGGTGGCGGTGAGATTTCGTAATTGGTTCTCGACTTTTTCGGAATCAGCTGACTACCCTGACATCTCCGTGGGCATGGTCGTTTGTTGATCGTGCTCATATTTTTAACAAAACTCCGAACTATCCCTGAAAAAATGACCACCTTGCTCCCCGTTCTCGCCATTTCCCTGCCTTCCTACGTCAGTCCTGTTCTGGCTCTCGTTGCGGGAATTCTTATCCTGATGCGTCCCAGCCTGTTGGCCAATATCGTAGCGATCTACCTTATTATTGTTGGAGCGCTCGGTCTTCTTGGCTAGGATTTTTGGGTGTGCCCCGCAGGGTGCGCCCATCGCATTTAAATCAAGTGGTGGCGGGCAATTTTGTCTCGCCCCACTTGGTTTTCAATTCCGGACGGCACGCAATCTCCTTTGAAAGGGAGGTGGGGTTTCACCCCATCGCAATAAGTGTGTAAAAAGGCGAAATGTTACGGTGCTCACGCATCAATAACATTCCACCCAATCACTTATGAAAATCCGTTTTTTGTTACTCTCTGTCCTTTGCCTTTCGCCATTCTCTCTACAAGCCCAGGTCACGGTGGTAAGCCCCGTTCCCGCGCCGGGCCAGATCGTCGAGGTGCGCACGTTTAATACTGCCGATGTGCAGCGGCAGTTGTCAATGGTCCCTCGGATGATCGTGGCGACGCCCGTGGCTGTCGCGCCGGTCCCGGCCCCGACAGTGCAGACCACAACGACGACCACGGTCGTGGAAACACCCGGGCAGCCGCGCCGTGTCTACAATTCCGAACGCAGCGTTGTGATCGTGGAAGACCAGGGACAAAGTGTCGAATTGCCCTATGTGACTCTTCCGGTTCTTTTCGTCAAGGAAACCGCCGACCTCCTCGACATTGAATCCCGCCTGGCCCTGCAGGAAGTAGCCGGAGTGATCATTGCTCTGAATGAGACTACGCCCGGGACCCATTTCACGATCGAAGGACACACGAGCACTGATGGCACGGACGAATTTAATCTCTCCCTCTCCGGTAGTCGGGCGAAACGCATCTTTAACGAACTTACCGAGCGCTACGGTGTTCCTGCCAGCATGCTGAGTGCGCAGGGTTACGGCGAAAATTTCCCCATGTATCCGCAGGGCAACGAAGCACAAATGCAGCAGGACAGACGCGTCCTCGTGGTGAGGACGAAGTGAGTTTTGCGGGCGGTTAGACGCCGAGGTGAGCGCCCATCCAGTTTAGTCCGTTCAGGTTGTTCGTTTCCTCCTCCGCGAGCACCTGGGCGGCGGGCTTGCCATCGATGAATGGCACTGGTTGCTTCGGGGGATCAGACTTCACCCGTTCCATGACCGCGCCGAGGAGTCTCGCACGATAGTCCGGCGCAAAGGTGGCATAGTAGTCGTCGATCAGGCAGGGGATTTTCAGGGGATCGCGCGTCGCCATTTCGAGGTTGAAGACGAGGGAGGTGTTTGCTTTTTGCAGCGTGGCGATCATACGGGGTAGATCGAGCATGCCGGTGCCAAGGGGGACTTCGCTGAGAAGGAATCCGTCCTTGTCTTCCTGCACCGCCATATCCTTCAAATGCACGCTCAGAGCGAAGGGCGCGAGGGCTTCGACCACAGCGTGGGGTTCTTCGAGCAGGGCGATGTTGTTCCCGGTATCCACGAGCACGCCGATCCATTCGCTGCTGATTGCCTTCATCAGCGAAATGAGTTCTTCAGTGGTGTGATCCTTATGGTTCTCGATGGCGAGCTTGAGATGATGCTTGCGCAAGACCGGTTCGATCAGTGTCAGGGTGCGTCCGGCCTGGTCGTGAAAGGCGCGGAATTCATCGAGCGTTTTGAAAGTTTCGTAGCGGCGGCCTCCCGTAAAAACCGCCCGTGCGATAGTCGCTCCGGCCTCCAGGATCAATTTGGTTTCCGCTTCAAAGGCCGCGAGGTCGCTCGCCACTTTCGGGAGGCGGAGTTCACCCTCGTAGTAGCCGCCGGACTCATCGACAAGTTGCCGCATCTGTTTCGCGACAGTGGCATCCTGCGATCGCAGGGGTGTCTGCACCCCTTCCGCGCCGAGTTCGCGGGCATAGCGGAAAAAGCCGGGTGCATCAGTGAATTTCACCCCTTCCTGCCGGGTGCCGACCGCCTTCCAGTGTTGATGACAGGAAAAAGTGCAGAGCCCGATCCTCGATCCTGACGCCCCTGCCGCCGCGAATAAGGAATGAGCGGTGGCAAGGCCGGGAATGGCGGTGAGAAGCTGGCGGCGGTTCATGAGAGAGTTACGAATTGAATGATAGCGTTTCACTTTCCAGTCTCAAGCCTCCCGTGTCGTGTGGGGCTCTCTTTTGTGCCCAAGGGTGAAGGCGGCGAAGACAATGGTGAGCACCGCGCAGAGACACATTGTGAAAATTACCCCACTCCAGTCGAAGTGATCGACAAGCCATCCGACACCGGTGCCGGCAAAAGCGGAGCCGAAGACATATCCGAAAAATCCGGTGAACCCCGCAGCGGTACCGGCGGCCTTTTTTGGAACGAGTTCGAGGGCCTGGAGGCCGATGAGCATGATGGGGCCATAGATAAAAAAACCGATCGTGATGAGGGCCGCGATATCGATCCAGAGCGGACCGTTTCGATTCATGCCATAGACAATCAAACCAATCAGCGTCGGGATCATGAAGAGAATCGTGGCGGGGGCTCGGCGGGATTTGAATACTTTGTCCGAGACCCACCCGCACAGGATGGTGCCGGGTACGGCGGACCATTCAAAGAGGGACCAGGCGGTGCTGGATTGCTGGAATGAAAATCCTTTCGCGGTCTGGAGGTAGGTGGGAATCCAGTCCACCACGCCGTAGCGGACAAAATAGAGAAAGGCGTTGGCAATCGCGATCGCCCAGAGCGCCTTGTTGTTCAACACATGCCAGAGAAAGATCTCGCGGAAGGTCAGGGTGCGTTCGAAGGAGTCATCGTAGTTTTCCGGGAAGTCGTTTTTGAATTCTTCGATGGCCGGGAGGCCGCAACTCTGGGGCGTGTCGCGCAGGAGCAGGAATGCCACCACGGCGATGACCGAGGAGACCATCGCATTGAAGTAGAACTTGGCGCTCCAGTCATCGAAAAGGGCGACGCCGATGAGAGCGATCGTCGCGACGAGCGCGCCGCCGACGTTGTGCGCGATGTTCCAGGCAGAGACGACGCGTCCGCGTTCTTTCGTGCTGAACCAGTGGACCATCGTTTTACCGCACGGTGCCCAACCCATCCCGTTGAACCAGCCATTCAGAGTTTGCAGCACAATCATGACCGTGAGGGATAGATACACCTCTTTCACGAAACCAAAGACGAAGAGGACGGTGCATGAAAGCAGCAGTCCGAGGGGTAGGAAGTAGCGGGGATTGCTGCGATCCGAAACGCTTCCCATGAGGAACTTGGAGAAGCCATAGGCGATCGACAGGCCGGTCATCGCGCTGCCGAGCTGTGCTTTGGAATATTGCGGGTAGTCCTTGAGGATGTCCGGCATCGCGAGGGAGAAATTCTTCCGCACGAGGTAATAGGCAGCGTAGCCGATAAAGATGCCCATGAAGACCTGCAGACGCAGTCGCCGGTACTCGGGGTCGATACGTTCGGCGGGAAGACGCGCCGCAGGGGGAGCC
>JAGNMT010000488.1 GCA_017991025.1 Verrucomicrobiales bacterium | reverse complement strand
GCTTCGACCTCATCCATTGCCTTGTGAGCACCTTCAAATACCTACTCTCGGAGCGCGACGCCCTCTCCTCTCTCAATCGAGTCGCCGATACACTCAAACCCGGCGGGCTTTTTGTCCTCGGCATCCACCTCACGGACTATCGTCACCCGAAGATCACCCACGAACGCTGGGTGGTCGCCCGTGACGGCGTTGAAGTCGTCTGCAACACCAGAACCTGGCCGGTCGATCCCGGCAGCCGCATCGAGGCGATGCGATCCCGGCTCAAGGTCACCCTGCCGGGCGGTGACATCCACCGCCAGGAGACCCTCTGGAACGTGCGCAGCTACTCCGCCGATCAATTGCGCCGCCTCGTTGCTAAAGTACCGTCCCTAAACCTCGTCGCCTGCCACGACTTCCGCCACGATCCCGAGGATCACCGGAAACTCGACGACAGCTATTCCGACATTGTTCTTGTCCTAAAACGCCGCTAATAAGGAAGCTCTTTCGTCGCTCCCGACATCCGGCCTCACTCCGACTTCACCAAAAACCATGCGTGGCACTTTTACCGCCGAAGGAGACAGCCCGCTCCTGTCCTTCCTCTTTGAGAAACTCCCTGAGGTGAAACGCACGAAGGTGCGGCAGTGGCTGAAATTTAATGGAGTCCAGGTCAATGGCAGAGTCGTGGCGAAGGCGACCCACGCCCTGCACGCCGGTGATGTCGTGACGCTGGAGCCAAAAGCGAAAGCCGCCCCGGCGACCGGATTGCCCCCGGGTATGAGGATCATCCATGAAGACGCGTCCGTTATCGTCATCGAAAAGCCGGCGGGCCTTCTATCCATCGCCACCGATAAGGAGCAGGAAGCGACTGCGTATGCGAAGCTCACGGACTACGTAAGACGAACGCCGAAGACCCGGGAGGCCCGGATCTGGATCGTGCATCGCCTCGACCGCGAGACCTCGGGGCTGATGGTTTTTGCCCGCACCGAGGACGCGAAACGATCCCTGCAGACCGGTTGGGATCTTGTGGAAAAAAGGTATCTCGCCGTCGTCGATGGTATTCCGAAAGAACCCCGCGGCACCTTGCGGAGTCACCTTGACGAAACGGATTCCTTTCGGGTTCGCAGCACGAGTCAGAGTGAGAACACGCGCGAAGCGGTGACGCACTACCGGCTCATGCGAAAGGCCGCGCATCGCTCCCTCGTCGAGCTCATCCTCGAGACCGGGCGCCGCCACCAGATCCGGGTGCAACTCGCCGAGATCGGCTGCCCCATTGTCGGAGATCCCAAATATCATCCGGGTAAGGCCACCGGCAAACGCATGGCCCTGCACGCTTCCTCCCTCAAATTTCCCCATCCGGAAACCGGCGTGGTGATGAGCTTCAAATCCGCCCTGCCGGGTGAGATTGGAAGCATGATGGAACCGGGGAAGTAGTTGCTAAACAATCGAATTCCTGATTGATTTTACTTCAGGCACTAGATTCTAATGACCAGGTCTCGCGCCTCACTTGCTGCACTCCGCCCCCCATCCCATGCACCGTCCCCGTATTCGCTGGTCCTGGATTCTTGTTCCTCTTGCCGCCGCTATTGCTTTTGTCCTGGGCCTCATCGGGTTCCGGGAGCACTTCCATAACTCCGGCGATGTGAAATCGTGGTTCGATCTCTTTTACCTCACCGGCCAGCTCTTCACCATGGAGTCCGGAGCAGTCCCCGGGAAACTGCCCTGGCAGCTCGAGGTCGCCCGCTTTGGTGCCCCGCTCGTGGCAGCCTCCGCCGTTGTTGCCGCCGTTTTCTCACTCTTCTCGAACGAGCTGCGCCGCTCGTGGCTCCGCTTTCACGGCGGACACGTCATCGTTTGTGGTCTCGGGCGCAAAGGCAGTCGCCTCGTGGAGGAACTGCACAAAGAAGGCAAACGGGTCGTTGTCATTGAGCCCGACGAACATAATCCCGGCCTGAGCCGGTGCCGCGCCCTCAAGGTCGTCGTCATCCCCGCCCGTTCGGACGATGTGTGGGCATTGAACCGTGCCTTCGTGGACCGGGCCGACACCCTCATCGCCACGGCGGGAGATGACTCCGTCAATATTGAAACCGCCGTCCTGGCGCACGATCTTGCCAAGTACCGGTCAAAAGGAGTGCTTCGTTGCGTCGCCCACCTTACCGATCCCGCCTTGCAACAGATTCTCAAGGCGCATCCATTTTTCAGCGACGAAGCAGATCCCTTCGAACTGGAACTGGTCAACGTCTACGAAGCCGGTGCCCGGGTCGTCACGGAGCAGGCCCGGCTGCCCGGCCCGGGGGCCGATGGGGGCACGACGCGTGTCTGCATAGTCGGCCTCGGCAATTTCGGCGAGGCCGTGCTGCGCCGTCTCCTCCGCGACTGGTCCATGCAGCGGGCCGAACTCAAAGACCCATCCCAAACTGATCTTCGAGATTCAGCCGCCCTCGAAATCATCGTCGTTGACCTGAGCGCCACGACCAAGGAAACCGCCATCCTGCAGCGCTTTCATGAGTACCTCAGCGGGGTGTCTCTGCACTTCATCGACCGCGACGTGAAAAGCCCTGTTTTCGCCGGACCTGATCTCGCGGTGTCCCGCACCGACCAGAAAATGCACGCCTTTTTTGTCTGCTTCGACGACGATTCCCTCGCCACCCTCGCCGCGATCCGCATCCGCAAGCGTTTCGGAACGACGGGACCCGTTGTTGTCCGTATGACCGAACAGGCCGGCCTCGCCAAACTGATCAACTCCGGTTCGGGCGGATGCAGCACGATCGACGGCATTTGCACGATAGGGTTTCTCGACATTGCCTGCATGGGCGACCTCTTTCTGGGCGGTGACAACGAGATCCTCGCCCGCGCTTTTCACGAAGCCTACCTGACCGAACGCCGCGCCGCCGGAGACACACCGATTCAAAACCCGAGTCTTGTCCCCTGGCACGAACTCGATGAAGGCACCCGCCAATCGAACCGGGCGCGAGCAGCCGACACCCGCGAACAACTTGCCAAAGTCGGACTCACCCTCACGTCGTGTCCGGACCGGCCCATCATCCTCCATCCGTTCTCCCCCGAACAACTCGATGCCCTTGCGCGAATCGAACACGAGCGCTGGCTCGCCGTCAAACGCGACGACGGCTGGCGCTCCGGTGAAGTCCGCGACAACGCCCGCAAAATCAACCCGCTCATCAAAGAATGGGAGCAGTTGGAGGACAAAGACAAGACCTTCAACCTCGCCACCGTCCGCCGCCTGCCGGGGATCGTGGCACGGGCGGATTTTGAAATAAGAGAGGCGGCGTCGGAGTCTCTGAGCGGAGGATGAAGCAGGGAGACCGCGCCCGCTAGATCCTAACATAGCCATACTTAAACACCGACTTTCCCGTCCCCCGTGCCTCCCACCTCCCCCGCTCTCAACGACGAACCGACCGCAAGCCCGTTGCGGATTCACTGCATCGGTGATTCGATCACGCAGGGTGGACGGGAGGATCGTGACGAGTTTACCTACCGCCTGCCGTTGCAGGAAATGTTGCTCGAGCGGGGCATCCAATTTGAGTTCATCGGTTCCCGAATTGTCGGCATGGATCGTATGGCGACTTGGCCGGAGGTCCATGGCAGGCCCTTCGATCCGGCACACGACGGTTATTACGGAGCCGCCACCACTTACGTTCGCGATGAGTTGCGCGCCGTTTTACCG
>JAGNMT010000487.1 GCA_017991025.1 Verrucomicrobiales bacterium | reverse complement strand
GCCTATGACCACTGCGGCAGACCCTACACCTACCATGTCACGGTCGTGACCTACTGTGACCACTACTCGAACGGAACGACAAGGACCTGGAGTCAGACATTCTCATAAGCTTCTGAACCCAACAAACCCTCCTCCCGGAAAGCAGGACACTACAAGTGCCCTGCTTTTTCCGTTTTCAGCGGCCTACTTGCCTGCCAAGAATGGCATGGAACTAAGCGTTATTTTTCGTGCCCGTGCGGTTTTCTGATCATGAATACTCTGAGTTTTCTGGTAGGGACGCACCGCCGGGGCGTCCGTATCGGGCACCCACGGCGCAAAACGACGGACGGTTCATCGAACCGTCCCTACCGCGCTTCGCGCCAGAATTCGTGCAAGGCGGATTATACATCGAAAGACGGCCTTATTCCCGAGCCATTCTTCCCTGACAACAAAAAAGGCTCCCTCGTAAGGGAGCCTTTTAAGAAAGCAGTGTAAAAATATACTCCCGGCTCTTAAGCGGCGTCTGAAGCCCCTTTGTGACCGAGGATCTTCACGGTGCGGTTAAGCTGATCATATTCGATCGGCTTCTTGATAACCGTGACAGGCCCACTTGAAAGAATCTTGGTAAGAATCTCGCTGTCCGGGTAGCCGGTGATAATCACGATGGGAAGATCCGGATACATTTTCTTCAGCTTCGCATAAAGCTCATCGCCCGGTATATCCGGAAGTTTCAAGTCGAGAAAGACGAGGTCAAAGCGCTGCTTCTCCGCGTAGCTGAGTGCCTCAGCACCAGTCCCCACAACGATTCGTCCGAATCCGGCTTTCTTTAGGAACTGCTTGAACAGGGTCTGGAGGGCCGGGTCATCGTCCACAACAAGAACGGTCGGTTGACCTCCTTCGTCGGTTTTCAGGATGTCCCGGTCGAGCAAGCTGCGCTTGATCCGCCAGCGTCCGCCGATCTGGATCGCAGGCAGCTGGCCCCGCTGAACTAGGTAGTATACCGTCGGGAGAGGGATCCGCAGATATTCGGCGGTCTCTTTAACGGTCATCAATTCTGGTGCTTCTTCGTCTGCCATGTGTCTAAACTAGGGTTTCCCCGAGGGGGTTTCTGGCCGTGATCATTTTCGTATCGAATATCGCAGTTTTAAAAACCACAATCTTCATGAAAACACTCGGTTCTGACAATTCTAGCTAATTCCAGCAGGAACACAAGTGATAATTGAGAAATATTTCAATTATGAGATTCTTCCCTGCGATTCAGCGCCTCTGGACGCTTCGCGATTACTCAAAAATAACGGGTTCGCCGCAGTTACGATAGGAACTGAGCTAAATGTAATGCGCACAATGAATCGAGCTCACGATCTGTTTCAAGAAAAATGAGAGCACGACACCTCTCTGATTAAGACCCGAAAACCCTCTGCGGTCAAACGGGTATATGCGACCCGTCGACGCGAAGATCCCTGATAAGCCTGCCTGGAAGGTCAACTCCGATGCCATCACCGGAAGATTACTGAATCAATTGACGCCCCGCCCGACAAATCCTAGTGTTACGGAGATGCGACGGTGATGCCCTCTTTGCATTTTAAGTTCGAACAGCCCTAATTCGGAACTTATACGAAACGTCTTCGACTTCATCTATTAGACAGGAAAACGATCGATGTTGATTCCAATTACCAGCCGGACGAGGATTCGCCTCGCGGGATTTCTCGCCGCAGCGGTTTCCCATGGTTGCCTCTGCCCGCTCATGAGTCAGGACCAGTCTTACTCAACGACGAGGCTGGCCGACGGTTTCGACCTTCCGGTAGGGAAGCCGGATGGGGCCGGATACTACATTTACCGCGGATTCTCGCCGAGAGGACATCTGGGCGAAGATTGGAACGGGAATGGGGGCGGCGACAGTGATGAGGGTTCTCCAGTATCTTCCATCGCCCACGGTCTGGTGGTTTTTTCGGAGGACTACGCCAAGGGGTGGGGTAATGTCATCATCATTCGACACGCTTATCGGGAGAAAAACGGGCAGATCGCCTTTGTCGATTCCCTCTACGGCCATCTTAAAGTTCGATCGGTCAAGGTGGGGCAGCAGGTCACCCGCGGACAACTGGTCGGAACCATCGGCTGCGGCCCGCATCGCATGTATGCCGCCCATTTGCATTTTGAGATCCGGAAAGACCTCAGGGTTGGAATGCGGCGGGATCTCTACCCTCAAACCTACGATACCTATCATTCACCGAGACAGTTCATCGATCCGAGGCGAAGCCTTCGCTTTGAGGACAGACCCGTCAGGGTGCCGGTCAATACGTTCCTCAAGAGCGAAAACCCGAACCGAATGACTTCCCATGAAGTGGAACTCCCCGAGTTAACCACCACCCAGACCACGGTTCGTCCTGTCGTTCCGGACCCGCTCAGCACCGTGATTGAGGAGGAAACGAAGGTGGAATCAGCAACGCCCGAGAAGTCAAAAACGCTGTTCGAGAGATTTCTCCAAAAGGTATCCAATCCTCAGTAACGGCCGCCTTGCCGTCCGTTTTCTCACTGAGCGGTATTTTGTGGCTTACCCTCAATGAAATCTGGCCTCTCCCCCGCCGCGTCGATCATCCTTTTCGTCATTTGCACCCATGGTGCCTTTGGCGAGACCGTGAGCACCGGCCCGGGCTCCTATCGCAACGGCCTGCCCGAGGGAGCCAAAGGACCGCCGGCGACGATCTACAACACCGGCGAGGTCCTCACCCCGATGCCGACAAACGACTGGTGGAGTTCTCTGGCGTGGGTGCCACTGTCAGACTCGATGTTTCCTCATCCCCTGGCGATGAGGGCGGTCGAGGGCGGGTTACGAATCTGGTATCCGGGAGCGGCCATTTCCGCGAGCAAGGTAGCGATCATGGGCGGCGGCGGCGAGGATCTCCTGCTCGGGCATTCCGGTATAACGTCATTTAAGGAAGCCCGTGTCGCGGGCTGGAGCGATTGGTTTGTCACCGCCCTTATGGGCAACGAAGAATGCGGCATGAAGCTCACCTTCGGACACGGATCCCCCTTTGTGTTTGCCGAATTCAAGGGAGGGGAACCGATCGTCACCCTCGGCAAAGGCGGACAAGTCTTTGCCGGAGGAGAAAAGGACGCGACCCTCGGGGTGCGACTCGGCGGTAAGGCATATGGACTCTTTGCGCCATCCGGTTCAAACTGGAGCGGCATCGGTTCAGAGCGACTGAGCGCACGAACCAATGGCAAACCTTATTTTACGATCGCGCTGCTCCCGGATGACAAGCGGGAGACGCTGGAACAGTTTCGCGAACGGGCCCACGCCCATGTCACGGGGTCGACGGTTTCCTGGCAATACGACGAAAAGACCGCCGCTGTGACGACACGCTTCGAGTTCGCGACACATTCATTCGAAGGTACTGAGACAGGCACGCTCTTCGCGCTTTACCCGCATCAGTGGCGCGACGCCGAGGCCGCGTTCACCGGACAGACCTACGGCAGCGTGCGCGGGCCGATGAAGCTGGCGAGCGGGCTGCATTTTTCGACGAAGGCAACCTTGCCGCCTATTCTGCCCTCCTTGCCGCTCACCGCAAGCGTGGACAAAGGAACCCTTCGCGAACTCCTCAAGACCGATCTGGCGGGCGAACCTCAGCTCACCGGCGACACCTACTGGCTCGGCAAACAACTCGGCAAATGGGCCACAATACTGCCC
>JAGNMT010000486.1 GCA_017991025.1 Verrucomicrobiales bacterium | reverse complement strand
GCATGGAGAGAGGCGGTGCGCTCAATGATTCGCTGCTCCAGGGACCCGTTGAGCTCTCTCAAGGCGGCTTCGGCAAGCTTCCGCCTCGTGATGTCGATAACAGCGGTCCGGCACTGCCGGTTCGACCCGGCACCGGAGCAATCGCTCTCCATCTGCACATCGAGGGCCGCGCCGTCACTACGACGCATCACCAGCTCACAGGTGTTTTTCCCATCCCCCATGAAAACCGACTGCCGATGCAGGTAAAGCGCGTCCTGCGATTCGCTGTCGATAAATTTCGTGATCTTCGAGCCGACCAGATTTTTGCGGTTCACCCCGAGTAGCGTCGATGCCGCCAGATTGGCCGCCGTGATCAGGCCGTCCCGATCCATCGTGAGATAGCCGACCGGGGCGAATTCGTAGAGATCGGCATAGCTGTCGTGCGATTCGGCCAAATCCACCTGGGCATTGCGAAGTTCCTCGTTCTGGATCTCAAGCTCCATCTGGTGAACCTGCAGTTCGTGAACAACCGCCTGAATGTCCTCGAAGGGAATATCGGCAAGTTCCGTGCGCGTGGTCCGCAGCAACTTTTCGGCTCGCTCCCGAAGCGAAGAGTTTCCTGTCGATTTACTCGACCGCCGGGGACTGACTTTTCGGGGCATACGGTCCTTTCGTTTTTCAGGGATTGGTGGCCTCTTCCATAGAGAGGAGAATCATGCCGGGGAGACCCTCGGCCTGCTCGAGTCGGCGGGCATTCAGGATAAAGACCCGGTGACCGATCTTTGGAAACTCGGCTTCCAGCTCGAAATCCTCAAAGGCTCCGTTCCGAGGAAGAATTTTCTCAAGCAACTCCCGCAGCTCTGGCTTACCCCACTGCCCGGCACCGAGTTCATAGACGGGTTCCCCCAGGGTTTGTTTTGAGCTGGTTTTAAAGGTCCGGTAGAACGCCCGGTTCGCCGACACCACGACAAGACTCTGATCGAGGATGATCAGAGGTTCCCGAATGGTGTCCACAATGGCCTCGAAAAACTGCTTCGCCTTGCTCCCGTTTGACTCGAGCTGCTTCAAGCGGTCGATGTTTACGAAGGTGAGGACAAGCCCGTCGATCACATTCTCAATCGTCCGGTAGGGCATGATCCGCATCAGATACCAGTGCCCGTCCGCGTTGACCACTTCGGTCTCCGAAAAAGAGAGGGTCCGGAGCACCTCTTCACAAGTGCCCGCAAGATTCGCGGATCTCAGGTTCGTAGCCAGATCGCCGATCGGGCGACCGATATCGCTCGGGATGAGGTTGATAAGCCGCCTCGCCTGATCAGTGTAGCGCTTGACGTTTAATTCATGGTCCAGAAAAATGGTCGCGACGTCCGTGCTGTTGAGCAGGTTCTGCATGTCATTGTTCGCCTGGGAGAGATCCTCGACCTTTGACTGCAACTCGGCATTCACCGTGGTGAGCTCCTCGTTCAGTGACTGCATTTCCTCTTTCGATGTCTCCAGTTCCTCGTTGATGCTCTGCAGTTCCTCGTTGGCGCTTTGCAGTTCTTCGTTGGCTGACTTGAGCTCTTCGTTCGACGTTTCCAGCTCTTCGAAGGCTGTCTGGAGCGATTCTCTGGTCAACTGCAGTTCCTGCTCGAGCTGGACGATTCGATTCGGATCCCCTTCCGATTTTCGCCCGGGCTTCCTTCCGCGTCCCTCGGACGGAGGCTCGGGCGACGCGGGGGGCGCGGTCCTGAAGGTGACGAGGAGAAGCCCCCTCGCCGATTCAGGTTCGTGAAGCCGGGCAACCGAGAGATGCACGTCTTCAAAACTCCCGTTCGTCTTCACCCGGATGTTTTCCCGCAGCACATCCTGGCCGGAAAGAGACGCCTGACGGATCGCCGCCGCGAGTTCGATCCGCAATCCCTCCCGGGCCATTTCGATGATGTTATTGCGAGGGTGCCCCTCGGAGGGCTCCAGGTAGGACCCGGTGCGACCGTGGATAAAAACAATATCCCCCCGATTGGTGACCACAACACTGGCCGGAACGAAGCGCGCGACGAGGAGGCGTTCGATGATCGTGGAAATTTGTTTCACTTTCGACGGCGCGGGAACAAGCGCGGCAACGGGAGTCTCCGAACCGGCGACGACCGCCTGAGCGGGAATATCGGGCAGGCTCCGGACGGGAGAGGCCCCCTCCTTCCTTCGGAAAATCTTCCAGTGCTTGTCGACGACCTCGAAGAGGTCGGAAAAGCCGCCGATCGTCTCGGATGGGCCGAGAAGGAGGATGCCTCCCGGACGCAGGGCGTAATGAAAGATCGGCAGCAGTTTTTTCTGAAGGTCCGCATTCAGATAGATGAGGAGGTTGCGGCATGAGATCATGTCCAGCTTCGTGAACGGAGGATCCTTGATGACGTTCTGCGGAGCGAAGATCGCCATCTCCCGAATTTCATTTCGAACACGGTAAGTGCTGTCTTCGCGGACAAAATAGCGTTGCAGACGCTCGGCGGACACTTCCGCGGCGATGCCATCGGGAAAGCGGCCCGAACGCGCCGACTCGATCGCATCACTATCCAGGTCGGTTCCAAAAATCTGCACATCGAAGTGGCGGCAGGACCGGTTGATGGATTCCCGCAGGATAATCGCGATCGTGTAAACCTCCTCGCCGGTGGCACAACCCGGCACCCACACGCGAATCGTATGATGATCCGGTCGTGACTTTAACAGGGCGTTCAACGGCTCGCCGCCGAGAGTTTCCCAGGCCTCCGGATCACGAAAGAAATTCGTGACACTGATGAGAAGCTCTTTGAACAAGGAATCGATCTCGTGGGGATTCTCCTGAAGGTAACGGACATAAACATTCGGAGCCGTGATCTGGTGCACATTCATGCGCCGCTCGATCCGCCGCCTCAGGGTGCTGGACTTGTAGGATGAGAAATCGTGACCGGTGCGGCTCCTCAGGAGAACAAAGATTTTCTGCATCGGCTCCGCAGTGATCATCGGCGTTTCCGCGGCGACGGCCGCCCCCTGCAAATACGGCCCTTTCACGTAGGCGACGAGCTGGAAGGGCATCGCTTCCGGCGGCAGCACATAATCGACCAGCCCGGTGGCAATGGCGCTGCTGGGCATGCCGGCGTATTTGGCGGAGAGCGGCTGCTGGACCATCGCCATGCCGGAGGCTCCCTTGATTGCCCTCAATCCAAGAGTCCCGTCGGTGCCTGTTCCCGACAGAACGATACAGACGGCCCGTTCGCGCTGATCTTCTGCGAGCGATCGAAAAAAATGGTCGATCGGAAGTCTTGGTGACTCCAGATTCGCCGCCTCCAACCGGTGGAGTCGCCCGTTCAGCATCGTCAGATTCCCGCCGGGCGTCGCAACATAAATATGATTCGGCCTGAGGACAATGCCATCCTCGGCTGTGACCACAGGGACGTTCGTCTCCTTGGAGAGCAGTTCGGGGAGCAAGCTGGTGTGGCCGGGATGCTGATGAGTGACAACCACGAAAGCCATTCCGGTATCAGCGGGCAGATTCCCGACGAAGGCATCCAGCGCTTCAAGACCACCCGCCGAAGCACCGATTCCGACAATCGGAAAGGGCGTGACGGATTCCGATTTTGCGGGTCGCCTTTTCCCTGCAGCGGGGACTGCTTGATTCTCGGCTGATTTCTTGCGGGCCATCTCCTTCGATTTACACGATACCGGGCCGGGACGCAAAC
>JAGNMT010000485.1 GCA_017991025.1 Verrucomicrobiales bacterium | reverse complement strand
GTATCGGGCAATGCATTGGAGACAGGTTCGCCATTCCTCGACCCGAAAGCAATCCGATTTTCCGAACCTAGAGGGGTATTTTCACCGGGATAGGCTTCTTCGGGCTGAAACCGGATCAGCCGTTTGGCTCAACTCCGTATGATGCCAGGCCAGAACGGAACGGGATTAAGGCCATGTATCGATATCCACTCGCCATTGCGCTGATATCGGGCGCGAAGCGCGGTAGGGGCGGTTCGATGAACCGTCCGCCGTAGATTGCAACGACGCCCTTGGCGGACGCCCCGGGGCATTGCTGTCCCCGCCGCATTGTTGACCTGTCCTCGCCGCATTCGTGCCATTCAGGACTGCCCCCCGCCCCGTTCGTTCACTTCCCCGCCTTCAGAATAAGATCATGCAGACTTTTACTAGTAATATCGGGAAGGAAATCAATTGAAGGCATTTTCGAATCCTCAATGGATTTGATCTCCTCGATAATCGAAGACGCTTCAGCAAACTTTTCGATTTTTATTAGAGAATGCGCAAGCATCTTTTTAGCAAGAAGTTCCTTTTCGCGAGGAATTCTGTGGTTTTGCAGAGCTGCTAAAGATTCGATCACTTGCTCCCATTCATTAACATTATACTCTGCAAACGCCTTCTGAAGCAACTGCATAGGACCAAGCACATCTCCTGAAACGTGTCTTTTTTGGAATTCTATCAAATCGTTGAATATAGAAATTGCTTTGTGAAAATTCTTTTTTGTCACCGCTTGCTCTGCGATCAAAATTAATCTTTGAACATCAGTTTCACTGTAGTTTTGTGCATTTAACACAAAATAATTGAGAAAATAAACCGCTAAAACGGAGGTGAAAACTACCCATGTGATCGGCTTCATTGGAGGAGTGGTTTGGGAACATCTGGCTGAATGTTCTTCCATTCTTCTGGTGATTTAAAATCTCCGGGTTTTATGTAGTCCTTGCCTTCCGGGCGAAAGTTCCAATCAAACCCTGGGTTCTCTTTAAATAGTGGAGATTTCCCATCATGATCGTAGTGGAAAAAGAATCCCGAAGCTGTACCCACATAATGATCAATATTGTTTGAATCTGCGAAAGTCGAATCTCCCTTCGAGAATCCTTCAAATTCAGGGCTGGTATCTTCTTTGATATCCGGAAGTCCGTCAGCACCCTTAATAAATTCATCAAAGGATTCATACTCCGGATTAGTCGGATCTGTCGAATTTATCGGGGACAGCTTCGCCATTCCACGGCCCAAAAGCAATCCGATTTTCCAAACCTTTGTGGGCATTTTCACCGGGATTGGCTTCTTCGCTTTGAAACCGGATCAGCCATTTGGCTCAACTCCGTAAGATGCCAGGCCAACGCAGCGGCATCGCAGTCGCAGGATGCTTCAAAGCCAACCACGAGGACACGAAACTTCATTCTCCGCGTGATAGCCGGGACAAAGCACCGTATTGCATCGAATCCTTGGACGTCTTCCTACCCGATCTTTTCACGCGGCAAATCCCGCAGCACACGAAAACCTTCCCAATTCGTTAACATCAGGGTTTCCCCTTCGGACTGAAGTCCCAGGGTTCGGTTGGCATTCCCATTTTTTGTAGAAACGCCCCGGCGGAGAAAGCGAGGTAGAGGCTGCTATCCCCTTCGGCATGGCGATGCCGGTTATAGAGCGTTTCCATGACCGGCAGGAGGGCCTGTGCCTTGACTCCGAGAAGCTCCGCGGCACGGCAAGCCTGTAGCGCGGTCCACGGGCTTTCGTTAAAAAGCTCCCGGCCGATCACTTCGATCGCTTCGCCGCGATGCTCATTCGAAACCTCCGCCATCCAGGCAGCCATCTCAAGTCGCACCGCGACGGAAACGTCGTCCATCGAGTCATAGAGATCCTCGAGCAGCGCTTTGTCCTGCGGAAAAGCATGCCGCAATCCCATGACGCCCCAGAACCGGACGGCGTCGTCGCCGGAGCGAATGAGTTCGCGCAGTTCCTCCCGGGTGCCCTTGCCGACCAGATCGGCGGCGGCCCAGATGGTCTCAAGGTCGGGGCGGTGATTGGAGTCCCCGTGGTTGATCTCACGGATGGGCCGCTCCTCTTCCAAAATGTAATCAGCCATGATGCTCTCAGGCAGCACCCCGACGTCGAGGATCTCCATTCGTTTCTTCAGGAAAGCGGACCGATGGGCTTCGAGAGCGCTTGTCTGCTCGGGGCTCAGGTCGCCGCCGAGCAGGTTCGTGATGTTCTGCGGGTCGGTCACCACATCGTAGAACTCCTCCGCCGGTCGCGTCGCTGCGGCATACGCCCGCTGCGCCGGAGTCAGCGCATCAGCATTCGCCGCAGCGTATTGCCGGATCTCGTTTTGAATCGCTCCCAGATCGGAGTAGACTGACGGCTGCATCCACGAGAGGTGCGGCATGTAGTTGCGAATGTAGAGGTATCGATCGCTGCGAATTGAGCGGGAGAGGTCAAAGGCTTCATCCACACGATCGCGGAATCCATAGATATACTCGTTCTCTTTCGCCGCGGCAGCGCCAAGGAAAGCATCCCCCTGCATCGCTTCAGGCACCGTGAGATTGAGCATCGAGAGCAGGCTCGGCGCAAAGTCAACAAAGGTAACAAGACGATCGACGGTCTCTCCGGCGGCGGCGGGCGCGAGGTGTTTGAATTTTTCGGGGAAGCGAATCATCAACGGCACATTCATGCCCGAATCATGAAGAAGGCGCTTGTGCCGGGGCATCCCGGAACCGTGATCGGAATAGAAAAAGACAATCGTGTCGTCTGCGAGTCCGTCCTCTTCGAGCTGTTTCAGGATCCGGCCGACCTCAGCGTCCATCACCGTAACGCAATCATAGAAGCGGGCGATTTCGCGCCTGACAATCGCCGTGTCGGGGTAATAGGGGGGTACCACTGCCTTTGCCGGGTCGTGAATCTGCCCGGCGGTGAGCTTTGCCTGGACGTTTCCCTTAAAGACCTCGTAGGGCCACACCATGGAACGGGACTGATGGGACACCATCTGATTAAAGACCGCGAAAAACGGTTGCCCTTCTTTTCGTGCCTCACTGCGCCAATGCGCGGCAGCGCTGCTTTCATCCCACGATTCTTTGATAAGACGTGCCTCGTTTGCAGTATTGTAGTCGGTCTTTTCGTTGTTTGCCGTAAAGTAGCCGGCCTCACGGAGGTAGGAAGGGAACCCTTTCACCGCAAAAGGAATCGGAAAGGCGGACCGCATCTGACTCGTCCCGAGACTGGGTGCCCACATCCCCGTGATGAGGGTCGAACGTGAGGGTGAACAAATCGGAGCGGCCGCGAACGCCTTTGTATAACGGACGCTCTCTTTGGCAAAGGCATCGAGGTTCGGTGTCGTTGCGTAAGCATCACCGTAGGCCCCCAGTGTCGAGCTCATGTCCTCGGCGGTGATCCAGAGAATGTTCGGCTTCTCTTCGGCATATCCGGAGGCGGCGAAAAGGGAGACAAGGCAGAAGAACGCGGCACGGTGGGATTTCATGGACGCCACTGTCGCCGAAACGATGGCGATTGGAAAGGCGAAAGACCCCGGGCAACAGGAGGGAGTAGTGTCTCCATCGTCAGTCGGCGGGAACCCTATTTTTCGATTGGCATGGTTTTGCGACGCAGGATCCGATTGATCCGCTCCCGATCAACGGCACCGATGAGATAGCCAACGGCAAAAT
>JAGNMT010000484.1 GCA_017991025.1 Verrucomicrobiales bacterium | reverse complement strand
CCGCTGACTTTGTTCGCGAGCAGGTCGGAGCACTGCTGCGTCGCGTAGTGGATGCCCACTTTTTCGACCCCTTCGGCATCGTCACCGGCACGATTCAAGGCCCGAAGGAGCTTCGCCGGGAAACGCGCGCCGGAGGCGAGATCGGCCATACGCTCCATGCCCTTGGTCGACGTCACCGGCATGATCCCGGCGATGATGGGCACGCTGATTCCGGCCAGCTCGCATCGGTCGCGGAAGTCGAGGAAATCGTCGTTGCTGAAAAACAACTGGGTCACGATGTAGTCGGCCCCGGCATCGACTTTGGCTTTGAGGTGGTCCATCTCCTTGAGCCGGTTCGGGGTTCCCGGA
The DNA here is from genome assembly GCA_017991025.1 of Verrucomicrobiales bacterium. Taxonomy (GTDB): domain Bacteria; phylum Verrucomicrobiota; class Verrucomicrobiia; order Verrucomicrobiales; family DEV007; genus Arctic95D-9. The sequence continues at coordinate 3,329 of JAGNMT010000484.1, read as the reverse complement.
TGACCTTCGGGGAAGCCGGCCACGCCGATGCCGAAGCCGCGTTTTTCCGGATGGGCTCCGGATTCGGAGAAACGTTTGATGTAACGCACGAGGTCCACGGCATGCTGAAAGGCGTCGTGCGATTTGACGTAATTCGTAAGGTCGCGCGGAGGATCCCCGCCGAGCGCAAGAATGTTGCTGACACCCTTTTCGGCATAACGCTCGAGGATGGAACGGATGTCCTCTTCCTGATGGCAGACGCAGGTGAGGTGGGGAATGGGATCGAGCGAGGTCGAGTTTTTGAGGCGAACGACAAGATCATGGGTCAATTCCCGGGTCGAACCGCCGGCGCCGTAAGTAACGCTGACAAAGGACGGTTCGTAGGCTTCCAGCTCGGCGATAGTCTCGTAAAGCGCCTGCGAAGCCTCCGCTGACTTCGGGGGGAAAAACTCGAAGGATAAAGTGGGCGCTCCCTGCGCAAGAATGTCCTGAATATGCATGCGGCGCTACTGTTGCACGAAAGTCGGAGCCGGACACGGACTTTTCACGGTGAAATTTGCCTCACTTCGCTTTCCCTTTCCGCCCCTCGGGCCAGTGGATTTTATCCAACGCGGCTGACTCCTCAGCGGTGAGACGGCCCGGTTCACGGGTTCCGGCACCCTTCTCTTTGGTCAGCGCATCGCCGAGTTCCGCTCTTGCGGCCGCGGCCACCTTGAGGAGTTCCGCGACTTTTTCGGGGTGTTCTTGCGCGAGGTCTTTCGACTCATACCGATCATCAGTGAGATGATAGAGCTCGAGACCACTCGTGAGATTCGTATAATCCACCGGGATACCGCCATCACCGCCCTTTCCGTCCTTCAGGGTGCGGTAGACGCGAGGCAGGATCAGCTTCCATTGATCCTTCAGGACGGCCTGCAGTTCGTTTTCTTTGTAATAAAACCAGTAGCTCTCATGCGGGTTTTTGGCCCCCTCGACCCCGGTGAGAAGAGGGCGGATGTCCTGGCCATCGATTTTCTTTTCGGGCAACGCCGCGCCGATGATCCCGGCGAGGGTGGGGAGCAGGTCGATATGCATTCCCGGCTCGTCACAAACCGTGCCGGCGGGAATTTTTCCAGGCCATCGCATGAGACAGGGTTCGCGCACGCCGCCCTCCCAGATGGTTCCCTTTCCCTCCCGCAGGGGTTCGGCGGAGCCGGCATGGGTCCCGTAGGAGAGCCAAGGCCCGTTGTCGCTCGTGAAAATGACGAGGGTGTTTTTTTCGAGTCCGTTGGTGTTGATCGCATTGAGAATTTCTCCGACGGACCAGTCGATCTCGGCGATGACGTCGCCATAGAGACCGCGTTCGGTGGTCCCGGCAAAACGATCACTCACGTAAAGCGGCACGTGCGGCTGAGGGTGGGGCACATAGAGGAAGAAGGGCCTCTCGCGGTTGCGGTTGATGAAGTCGACGGACTTGGCGGTGAGCCACGTCGTCATCATTTTTTGATCGTGTTCATCGACCGTGCGGAGGCGTTCATTGCCCGAAAAAAGCGGGAGTGGCGGGAAGTTTTTCGCGGTGGGATGTTGTGGCCACATGTCGCCGGAGTAGGGGATGCCGAAATACTCATCAAACCCGTGTTGAAGCGGGAGGAACTTTTTATGATCCCCGAGGTGCCACTTGCCGAAGATCGCGGTCGCGTAGTCCCTGGATTTGAAGAGCTCCGCGAGTGTCGTTTCCCCGGCATCGATACCCTGGCGGCTGCCGGGGCTCAGGGCACCGTGCATGCCGAGGCGGTTCGGGTAGCAGCCTGTGAGCAGTCCCGTCCGTGAGGCCGAGCAGACCGGCTGAGCCGAATACCACTGCGTAAAAAGACGGCCTTCAGCGGCCATACGATCAAGATTCGGCGTCTTGAATCCTTTTGCTCCGTTGCTGCCGATATCGGCGTAGCCTTGATCATCGGTGAAAATGATGACCACATTGGGGGGGCGTTCTTCAGCAAATAGTGGTGAAGGCATCAGAATAAGACTGAAGAAGGCGAAAATGTTGAATTTGTTCATAAGAAAGGTTGGAAATTCCTGTCTGTGCTTCTTATCATAGGCACTCGTGAAAGGCCACGGCGCAATTGTTGAAAGTGGCGATCACGCCGGAACCCGACTTGCCTCAAACGCCGATTCGACCTCCTCATGCCCTCTCCTTCTCGCCGCCATTTCTGCTGTCTCGGGCTTTCATCCTGCCTCGGACTGCTTGCTCTTTGCCTCATTCTTCCTGCCCCGGTTGCGGCTCAGGGTCCAGCCTGGGGGCCGCTGCGTCCCTATGGTCTCTTTGATCAGCAGCGTCAGATTCAGCAGCGCCAGCTCTATCGTCCCAATGTCCATGTCGTGCGGGTTCCCGGAGCATCGCCCCAGTTGAAGGCGGGATCAATCCAGATGGTGGACTACTCCGCGATGCGTGGCTTTGTCTCCCGCATTGAGGTTCGCTCCGGCCAGAAAATCATCAGCACCCTTCCGCTTTCCGGTCCGGCGCAGAGCGGGCGTCTGACTTTCACTGTGCCGACCGGTCTGCGCGACTTCAAACTCTGGGCCTGGCAGGGGCAGCCAGCCTATCAAAGTGTCCACGGCGAATCGATAAAATACACCCTCAATCCCTGAATTGATTTCACTTCGTTCCGTCCCTCTTCGATCCCCGACGATTCCTGAATCCCCCAACACCTGGATCCCTTACCTCCTCCTCCCTCCTCTCATGGAAATCCGCACCGAAGACTACGAAATGCTGGGTAAGTTCTATCTCGGTAGAACCTACGACCTCGCCGAAAAAAAGCTGCAGGACGAACTCGTCCTCTACAATTCCAAAGACCTCGTCACCCACGGTGTTGTCCTCGGCATGACCGGTTCCGGCAAGACCGGCCTCTGCATCGGCCTGCTCGAAGAGGCGGCGATGGACAATATTCCCTCCATCGTGATCGATCCTAAAGGCGACATCGCCAACCTGCTTCTCACCTTTCCCGATCTCACGGCGGAGAATTTCCGTCCCTGGATCAATGAGGACGATGCGGCGAAAAAGGGCATTACCCCCGACGAACACGCCGCCAAGACCGCTGAGATGTGGAAGACCGGTCTCGCCGACTGGGGCCAGGGACCCGAGCGGATTCGCAGCCTCCGTGAAAAAGTGGACATGACGGTCTACACGCCCGGTTCGAACGCCGGATTGCCCGTCTCCATTCTCAGTTCGCTCGATGTGCCGGCGTTCGAGATTCTTGATGATGGGGAAGCCTTCTCCGAACGAATCGAATCGACCGTCTCCAGTCTGCTCTCGCTCGTGGGGAATGATGCCGACCCGATTCGCGACCCCGAGCACATTCTGCTTTCCAATA
>JAGNMT010000482.1 GCA_017991025.1 Verrucomicrobiales bacterium | reverse complement strand
CCGGAAAGGCAGTGATCGAGTTGCGCGGCAGTCCCTCGCTGACAAAGCAGATCACCGCTTTTGACTGGGCCATTGCACGCGAGACTCTGGAGCAGGCTTTCCAGAAGACCGAGGTAGCCCGTATTGAGGCTCAGAACAAAGCGCTCGATGAATTGCTGAAAAAGGCCAACGACGCCATTGTGGAGATGAAGAAGGCACTGCCTGAAAAACAAAAGGCGGTGAAGCCTACTCAGGACGCGAAGGCCGTCGCGAAAAAGGCCGTCGATGACGTGCTCGCACTCATCGCCAAAGCCCCCGGGGGCAAAGCCGATGCGGCGCTCGAAAAACAACTGAAGGACGCTCAGGAAAAACTGGGTCCTGTCGCCATGACCGAGACCTCGGCACTCGCCGCGGTTTCCGCGACGGAAAACAACATCAAGGACGCTGAAGCCGAAGTAAAACGGATCACTGAGGCAAAGGCGAAAAATACCCAGTTGCTCGCGTCCGCAAATGCCGCAGTGGCCAATGCGAAGAAGACACAGGACAAAGCGACCGCCGATCTTGCGGCCGCCAGGCAGGCTGCGTCAAAGCAGACCGCCAAGCCAGTCGCTGTCGCCTTATCGACGGACGGACAGCGGGTCGCCTCTTTTTTTGACGATGGCAAACTCATCGTCTGGGCCGTCGCGACCGGGACGCCTCTCGAACAAGAGGCGGGAACGGCGGCTTCCGCTGGAACCCTGGCCTGTCGATCTGATGGACGTTTCACAGCTATCGCTTTCGACGGAAGGATGATCACATCAAGTTCCGCTCCGCGATGGGTGCTGGAACGCCTCCTCGGTGGAGAGAACGATCATTCGCTCTTCGTGGACCGCGTCAATGCCCTGCGTTTCAGTCCGGACGGGAAACTCCTTGCCGCCGGCGGGGGTGAACCCTCTCGTACAGGTGACATTACCCTGTTTGATCCTGCCTCCGGCAAAGCGACGGCGACCTGGAAGGAGCGCCACGACGACATCGTCATGAGTCTCGATTTCTCGCCTGACGGCAAACGTCTCGCCTCCGGTGCCGCCGATAAGATCGTTCGTGTCACCGAGATCGCCTCGGGCAAGCAGGTGAATTTGCTTGAGGGCCACACACATTACGTGATGGGTGTCGCCTTTCGTGCCGATGGCCGCGTCCTCGCCTCGGCTGGTGCCGATGGTGTCGTGACGACGTGGGACATGATCCTCGGGGAGCGGAAGAAGAAGATCGAAGGCTGGACCAAAGAAGTGACCTCGATTCAGTTTATCGGCGCGACGAATCAGATCGTGACCTCCGCCGGGGATAACCGCGTCCGCATCGTCAACGATGACGGAGGCGAGGTGCGCTCCATCGCCGGTCTTCCGGATTTCATGCAGGCTGCCGCGAGCACGGCGAACGGTGCCACTCTCATTGGCGGTGGCGAAGACAGCACCCTGCGCGTCTGGAATGGCGCGGACGGCAAGGAACTGGCTGCTTTCGGAATGAAGTAATTCAAATAATATTAAATCGCATCTATAGAGTCATGTCTTCGATCCTCGATCCTTCTTCCTCACCCTTTCGTTGCACCGGCCCATTGAATCGCCGTGGATTTATGCAGGTCGGCCTGACCGGCATGGCGACCCTATCCTGGCCGGGATTGCTGAAGCTCCGGGCCGAAAACGCGCTCAAGCCAAACAGCGAGAAAAAGGCGATCATCATGGTCTGGCTGCCGGGCGGGCAGTCGCATGTAGACACCTACGATCCCAAGCCCGAAATTGGAAGTGAGTATCGCGGCCCATTCAAGACGATTTCCACCAACGTGCCGGGCATGCAACTCACCGAGCTGCTCCCGATGAATGCCAAGATTGCGGACAAGTTCACGATCCTGCGTTCGATGAATCAGAAGGCTGGTGGCCACCCGGCCGGTTCGATGCAGATGTTGTCAGGCGATTCGGATGAGCGTGACAAGCCGAAGCCGCGTCTCCCCGACTGGATGTCGGTGGCGCATTACCTGAGGGGGCAGGGCGAAAAGCGCAGCAATCCGCTTCCGAATTACATCGGAGTGAATCCGCCGCTGGAGTACAACGGTCCCGCCTATCTCGGCGATGCCTACGCACCGTTCTCCGTCAGCGATGACCCGAATCGTCCGAATTTCCAGGTGCCAAATATCGGGTTGTCCGATCCGTCAGAAACGAAGCGGCTCAGTGAGCGGCTCGCCCTGCGCCGCGGCCTCGACAAGCTGGAGCGGGCTTTCGACAAGGAAGGTGAGCTTGGTGCTCTCGATGAATTCGAAGCACAGGCGATGACCCTGTTGACCAATCCTCAAACCCGCGACGCCTTTGATTTGGGCAAAGAAGACGCAGCGACCCGCGACCGTTATGGCCGCAATCGATGGGGGCAGCAATTACTCCTCGCCCGACGTCTTGTCGAGTCGGGGGTTGAGATCGTGACCAGCAGCTTGAGCGGACCGCTTTGTGGACGGGTTGGGAACTGGGATGATCATGCCGTGAATCAGCATCAGTTCGAGGCACTGCGTTTCCGGATGCCGAACTATGATCGGGCAGTCTCTGCATTGATTGAAGACATCTACGCTCGTGGTCTCGATAAGCGGGTTCTCGTGATCGTCACCGGTGAGTTCGGGCGCACGCCGAAGATCAGCTTTGAGCGGAGCACCGGCGCAGGGGATGCGAGTGCTGCGGCTGGCGTTTTGCAGCCCGGTCGCGACCACTGGCCGCGCGCTTTCTCGAACGTATGGGCCGGTGGCGGTATTCAGACCGGAGGCATCATCGGGGCGAGTGACAAACGCGGCGAGGATGTGGTCGAGCGCCCCTGTGGTCCCGGCGATTTCCTGGCCACGATCTACCACCATCTCGGGATCGACTCGTCGAAGATCACGATCAAGGATTTTAACGGTCGTCCGACCCCCATTGTCGATCACGGCAAGCCGATTCCGGAACTCATTGTGTCATGATAGGGATCGGTGCAACGGCATCGCCGAAGATGGCACGAAACTCCTCTTCAAAATTGCTGGAATAGGAGTAGGTGAGTCGATCAACGCGAAACGGAGCGAGGGTGATACCGATTGGGGTAGTAAAATCGATGATCGCTTTGTCGTCGCTCTCGCGGAGCAGGCGCACTCGCATTGGTCCTTCCTTTGGTAGAGGCAGCGAGGAGATCTGAAACCCCGGCGCTACGGGGCCAACTCCAATGCCATTAAGCTCGCAAAGGGCAGGAGCAGAGAGAATCGTGACGAGCTGTACTTCGTCTTCGGCGGCGGGATCGTTTCGGCGGCTTTTGACTTTTACGGTGACGGGTTGCGGCGGGGCGACAGTGGAAGGGTGCTTTTTGAAGAAGAGAATCCCGAGGTCATGAAAGGGTGAGGGGGCTCCGCGCCAAACCGCTGCGTAATGACGCAAGAGCAGGGAAGGGCCGAAGAGATGGTTCACTTCAGGGGCGATGTGCTGCCCCTCGGGCCAGTCGTTCCAGGTCGCGTAATTGATGATCTGCGCGTTCCGGTCAATAGCCGACTGGAGCAGTTGCGACTGGCCGCGGGCGAGGTCGGTCTGTCGATAATGGCGCTCAATCCCTCCGGCACCAAGGGTGAGCGCTTCTTTCACCGGGAGGAGCCGGTAATGCTCGTCACCGAGGGCATAGACCTTCGAGGTGAAATACTCCGGATAGACCGTCTGGGTGTAGTCGACATTGGCTTTCTC
>JAGNMT010000483.1 GCA_017991025.1 Verrucomicrobiales bacterium | reverse complement strand
CCCCCGAGTCGCCACTCAAAGGGATCCCGTCCTGCCGCTGCTGCGGCATCTTCATACGCATAGGCCTGCCCATTAAAGTTGAGTCCGGCGTAACCACCCTCCTCCGCTTGTGACCCGGCAAGCACATTCGCGCCGTAGGAAAAAGCAAACAGAGATGCACTATTTTCAATCGGCGTTTGTGTCGTGTTAGAGTCGTAGATGTAGGAACCCGAACCGAACAGGTCCACGGTGACGTTTGGGAATATCGGCATGCCGCCTGCTCTCTCGCTGACGATGTTTTTGGGGTCGTAGCCGTCGTAGGTGACGGGTGCCTTGCCACTGATGACGTTCTTGCCGTCGTTACCATTGGTGAAAGTGTCACCCGCATGAACTAATGCGAAAGGCATGAGCGCCATGGAGACGAAAAATTTACGAATTGTCGGCTTGAAGCTCATGTTAAGAATCAAGTGATTAGAACAGCACTTGCGAAATGTAGTCAAGTATTGCCTACAAAAAAAGTTAAAAACATTTCGCATGGTTGCGAATATTTGTCTTTATGAATAGGTCGGATTACTTAGGCTTCGCCTGACCTTATGAATAAATGCAGGGTCGGCTGGGCCTGGCGGCGAGGCGCCATGGCGCTAAGTCTATGAAATACGGGTTGATTGAAAAAGGGGCAGCAGCAGGGCACGCGGTCGTTGGGCGGTATGTCATGCAAATTGGTGGCGGGGGCGAAACTTGTGGTTTAGCCTTGCCGCTTTCTGTTAAATGAGTGGGATTGGAAAAGTTACAACGCAATTTCAGGCGATCGCGACGCCGGATGCGCCTTTTGTTTTTCGCAGCGGGGCCTCTCTGGATCACGTCGATATCGCTTATGAAACCTATGGTGAACTCAATGGCGAGCGCTCGAATGCGATTCTGCTCTTCCACGCTTTTTCCGGGAGTCAGCATGCTGCTGGTTTTAATCCCGGGGTAAAAGGGAATGATTTCTGGACCAGTGAGTGTGAAGAAGGCTGGTGGAATCTCTTCATCGGACCGGGAAAAGCCCTCGATACCAATAAATACTTCATCATTTGCGCGAATTACCTCGGCGGCTGTTATGGTTCGACGGGCCCCGCCAGCATCAACCCGGCGACCGGGGTCCGCTACGGGGCGACTTTTCCCAACATCACGGTTCGCGATCTGGTTCGCAGTCAGGCCCTGCTTCTTGATCAACTCGGGATAGGCCAACTCCTTGCCGTCGTGGGGCCTTCGACGGGCGGGCTGGGGGGAGTGACTTTCGCGACCCTCTTCCCGGAGCGGGTCCGCCTCGTCATCCCCATTGCCACCGGGGTGCGAACGACCGTGCTGAACCGCATCATTCTCCTCGAGCAGATTCTTGCGATTGAGAACGATCCCCGTTTTCAGTCCGGGGAGTATTACGAAACGGGAGCGCCCGAGACGGGGCTTGCCCTCGCCCGGATGATCAGCCACAAGACCTTTGTCCATCTCGACGCGATCGAAAGGCGGGCGAGTAAGGAAGTCATACAACCCGGAGATCGTTTCTCCTGGTATCAGGCGCATGACCATGTCGAGAGCTACATGCTGCATCAGGGAAAAAAATTTACCGACCGCTTTGATGCCAATACCTACCTGCGTATTTGCGAAATGTGGAGCCGCTACGACCCTGTCGTCGAAGCCGGGGTGGAGGACCGGAGCGAGCTCTTTGCCCGTTCGCGCGAGGCCGGCCATCAATATCTCGTCTTCAGTATCGACGAGGACTATTGCTTTTACCCCGAAGAACAGGCGGCCTTGGTTGAAGAACTGAAGCGGGCTGCAGTGCCGCATCTCTTCCTGACGGTCCACTCGGAAAAGGGGCACGACTCATTCCTCCTCGAGCCGGAGCTTTATACCCCGCACATTCAGGTCATGCTGCAAAACGCAAGTGAGGCGGTTTTGGTTCCGTAGAGGGACGGCCGGTAAAAATATTCTCATGCCTTGAGTCGCCGGTTGATAAAATCCAACCATTGTCCTAGGCTCCGCGCATGCTGCGACATAACGTCTATTTCTGGCTCGATCCGTCTTTGACGGAAGAGCAAAAATCCTCATTCGAGGGGGGGCTCCGCGCTCTCTTCAACATTGATGTGGTGGCCGGAGGGCAATTCGGCCTGGCCGCAGCGACCCCGGTCCGGCCGGTCACACAGAACACATTTGACTATGCGCTGGTTCTGGAGTTCGAGTCTGTCGAAAAGCACAACGCCTATCAGGTGCACCCTGAACACGACGTTTTTGTGAAGCAGTTCAGTGCCTGGTTCAAGGAAGTTCGGGTGTTCGATACGCAATTTTGACCTTAGACTCTTTTTCGCTTAGACATTTTTGTTCAGAACCGCACATTATTGACACGACGACATGCAATTGGAAATCCTCAACTCATCGAAAGAGAACCTCGACTACGAATTTCACGGCGATCCTTCGGACACATCGCTCCTCGTGATCATCGGACACGGAGTCACGGGAAACAAGGACAGACCCTGGGCGGTCACCCTCGCCGAGGGATTGGAGAAGGCGGGATTTAATGCTCTTCGCCTCTCCTTCTCGGGAAATGGAAAATCGGGCGGTAAGTTTGAAGACTGCACGATCACAAAAGAGTTGAAGGATCTCAAGACGATGATCGATGCCGCCGAGGAGGAAGGCTATCACCGGGTTTGTTACATTGGCCACAGCATGGGGGCCGCCGTCGGGGTGCTCGCGGCAATCAAGGATTCGCGCATTGAATTGCTCGTCTCACTCGCCGGCATGGCTTACACGAAAAAATTTGTCGAGAGAGAGTTCGGCGACCAGAAGCCCGGCAAAGGCTGCATGTGGGATGACAAAGAGTGTCCGCTTTCGCAGGCGTTTGTCGATGATATGAACAAAATTGACAACGTTCTAGGTAAGACAGAAAAGATCGAAGTTCCCTGGCTCATCCTTCACGGAGACGCCGACGATGTCGTGCCTGTCGAGGAAGGTCGGGAGATGTATGCGAGTGCCTACGAGCCCAAAGAACTGGTGATTCTCCCCGGGGTGGACCACGTCTTCAGTGGCGACGGGGCCGCGAAGATGACCGAAGCGGTGGTCTCCTGGCTCAAGGGTTATAGTATCTGATGCCGTCCGGGTCATTCTCCAGGATCGATCTCCTCGGTATGGGGATGTCGATTTTGGACTCGATTCAGGTGGTTGATCAGTTTCCTTCCGGTCCGGGAGTGACCCGGGTCATTGATTCGGTCCTGATGGGCGGTGGTCCTGTCCCGACGGCACTGTGCGCTGCTTCGAAATTGGGGGTGAGCGCGGGCATTATTGACCGCATCGGGGACGACTGGCGTGGTGATCGCATTTGGGCGGACTACGAGAAATTCGGTGTTAACACAGGGCATCTCCTGCGAGAGAAAGATCGCACGAGCTCCCTCGGGACCGTCCTTGTCAGAAAATCCGATGGGGAAAAACATCTGATTTTTCAGGAAGGCGACTTCACTCCCCTGGCGCCGGAGGAGCTGCCGCTTGAGTCTCTTGCCTGCTGCCGCATTCTACATCTCAACGGCCGCCATTGGCCCGCCTGCGTTGCGGCCGCGCAGATCGTGCGCGAACACGGGGGCCTCGTTTCCTTCGACGGAGGCGCGCATCGATACGATGCAAAGTTTATCGAGGTTTTCCCGCTCGTCGATCTGCTCATCGTGGCGCGGGATTTCGCGGAG
>JAGNMT010000481.1 GCA_017991025.1 Verrucomicrobiales bacterium | reverse complement strand
GCGGAAGCGATGGCGCGTTCTGGGCGTGGATTGTCGTAATGAAGGGAAGGAGGAGGAGCCAGGAGGGTGTGATTGGGGACATGACTCTCACTTCATGCCCGATTGGGTAGGGTTTTGTCAATGGTCGCGGGAGGCGCAATGGCGGAGGGCAGAGTCAGCTCAACACCTCCTGAACCACCTTCCCGTGCACATCCGTGAGCCGGAAATCACGGCCCTGGAACCGGTGGGTGAGTCGTTCGTGATCAAATCCGAGTTGATGCAGAATTGTCGCGTGCAGGTCATGCACATGCACCGCACCGTCGGTCACCTCATAGCCGAAATCATCGCTCGCTCCGTGAATCTTGCCCGCCTTGAACCCTCCCCCGGCAACCCACATCGTAAACGCGTCGATATGGTGGTCGCGTCCTCCGGCGCCGCCTTCGCGGACTTCGCCCATGGGGGTGCGGCCGAATTCTCCACCCCAGATCACGATGGTGTCGTCGAGGAGCCCGCGCTGTTTCAGGTCGAGGACGAGGGCGGCGGAGGCCTGGTCGATCTCGCGGCAGACGTCCGGGAGGTGTTTTTTCAAATTCTCGGTGGGGCCGCCGTGGTGATCCCAGTTTGTGTGGTAGAGCTGCACGAAACGCACCCCTCGCTCGACGAGGCGGCGGGCGAGGAGGCAGTTGTTCGCGTAGGAACTGCCGCCGGGAGTCGCCCCGTAAAGGTCGAGGGTGGCCTGACTCTCTCCTGACAGATCCATCAACTCCGGCGCGCTGCTTTGCATGCGGTAGGCCATCTCATAGGCGGCGAGGCGCGTCGCGATCTCGGGGTCGCCGGTTACGCCGAGGCGTTCGCGATTGAGAGTGCCGACAAGATCAAAAAAGTCACGCTGCTGATCGGGGCCGATGCCTTTCGGGTTCGCGAGATTCAGGATGGGATCGCCGCTTCCGCGAAAGGGAACGCCCTGATAGCTTGACGGGAGAAAACCGGCCGACCACAGCGCATTTCCGGCACGCGGTCCCCGCGGACCGGATTGCAGCACGACAAATCCGGGGAGATCGCGGGATTCGCTGCCGATGCCGTAGGTGACCCACGAGCCCATGCTGGGACGGCCCGGGACCTGGAAACCGGTGTTCATAAAAAGCTTTGCCGGACCATGATTGAAGACGTCAGTCTTCATGCCGCGCAGCCAGGTGACTTCATCGACGATCTTGCGATGATGCGGAAGGAGATCGCTCAAGGTCATGCGCGACTCGCCGTAGGTGCCAAACTCGCGCATGCCGCCGAGGAGTTTGGCGTCTTTCGGGAGAAAGGCGAAACGTTTGCCTTTGACGAGCGACTCGGGCGGCAGTTGCCCGTTGAACTCGTGAAGGCGGGGTTTGTCTTCAAAGAGTTCGAGCTGGCTCGGACCGCCCGCCATGAAGAGAAAGATGACGTTCTTCGCCTTCGCTCCATGGTGCGATCGGCGCGGGGTCATAGGGTCGCCGGAGGAGATCGCCCCCTCGCAGTCGCGGGCGAGCATCTCGCTCAATGCGATAGATCCAAGACCGACACCGCACTTTTCAAAAAAGTGGCGGCGGGTGTGGTGGTGGATGGGATGGATGTTAGGGGCGGGGTTCATGGTCTCATTCCCTCGTAATAAATTCATCCGTGTTCATCAAGGCCCTCGCCACGCTCGTCCAAGAGGCGGCGATGGCGGGATCGACGGCGTCTTTCGATGCAACGGCTTCGGCGGCACCCGGATCGTTGCGGAACCCGGCAAGCTGCGTCTCGAGGAAGGAGGCGACGGCGTTCAGTTCGGCGTCGGCAGGCAGGCGTGAGTAGCAGAGCAGAAAGGCCTGGCGGAGGCGCGCGGTGTCGTCTTTTCCGCCTTCCCGGAGAAGCCTTGCCCCGAGGCCTCGGGCGAGTTCGAACAGGCCTTCGTCGTTGGCAAGGGTGAGCGACTGGAGAGGCGTGTTTGATCTCACCCGGCCGGTGCAGACGCTCTGGAAATCGGGGGAGTCAAAGGTCGTCAGGAGCGGATAGGGTGAGCTGCGGTAGAACTGGGTGTAGAGGGTGCGACGATAGCGATCCGGCCCCTCAGCGGTCACCCAGCTCTTTTTGTTCTGGGTGAAGGCATAGACGCCCTCAGGTTGCGGCGGGCGCACGCCGGGCCCGCCGATTTTCCTCGCGAGCAATCCGCTCGCCGAGAGGGCCGCGTCGCGAACGATCTCGGCTTCGACGCGGATCCGGTTTTGGCGCGCGAGGTGATGATTTAGCGGATCGATTTCCTCGAGATCCGGCCGGGCGAGCGAGGCCTGGCGATAGGTGGCCGAGGTGACGATGGTCTTGTGCAACTGCTTCATGGACCAGCCGTTTTTAACAAAAGTCGAAGCGAGCCAGTCGAGGAGTTCGGGGTGTGTCGGGAAAGTGCCCTGAGTGCCGAAGTCGTTTTCCGTTTCGACGATGCCTTTGCCGAAATAGCGCATCCAGACCCGGTTCACGGTCACGCGTGGCGTCAGAGGATGATCGGGCCGGACGAGCCAGTGAGCGAGGTCAAGGCGGTCGGGACGCGCCTTTTTGGTCACGTCTTCAGGCAGCTCCGGCAGGGCGGCGGGGACGCCGGGAGTGAGTGGTCCGGTTTTGGTGTCGTTGTCGAGGAAACTGCCTCGTAGGTGGATAAAGGTCTCGCGTGGTTTGGGCAAGTCGCGCATCACCATCGTCTTGACCGGTTTACCGATACCGAGGGCGTCGAGGGATTCGGTGAGGGCTTTTTCGGCGTTCGTCTTTTCGAGGTCGACCTTGGCGAAGGCGGCGACAAGGAGCTTTTTCTGATCCGCGGTGCGTTTGTCAGGAGCCGTGCGGAGGGCGGCGAGCAAGGGTGTTTCCTTTTCAGATTTTGTCCTGTCTTTTTCCGTCAGCTCCCAGGCGGCTTGCCGTTTTCCCGTTGCTGCCTCGACGGAGGCCAGCGATTGCTTCGCCTTTTCGATAGTCGCCAATTTCACGGGATCGGGATTGGTGAGAAACATTTCGCCTTCGCTGACATCGACGGTCGCGCCGGTGTTGTTGATATCCTGGCCATGATTAAAAAAGGCGAAGAGTTCATAATACTCGCGATGAGTGACGGGATCGAATTTGTGGGTGTGGCACTGGGCGCAGCCGAGGGTGAGTCCGAGCCAGACGGCACCGGTCGTGTTAACCCGGTCAACGACTTCCTCGTTGCGGAACTGTTCGGGATCGGTGCCGCCTTCCTGATTGATGAGGGTGTTGCGGTGAAAGCCCGAGGCGACAAGTTGCGCTTTGGTCGCGTTGGGGAGAAGGTCGCCGGCGATCTGCTCGATCGTGAAGCGGTCGAAGGGCATGTCGTCATTGATCGCCCGGATGACCCAGTCGCGGTAGGGCCACATTTCGCGATCGCCGTCGATGGAGTAGCCGTTCGAGTCCCCGTAGCGAGCCTGATCGAGCCAGTGCCGTCCCCATCGCTCGCCGTAGTGCGGTGAGGCGAGGAGCTCACCGGCGAGAGTGGAGATGGCTTTGTCAGGATTGCTTTTGTAATCGGAAAGAAACTGGTCAACCCTGTCAGGCAGGGGAAGCAACCCTGTCAAGTCGAGCGACAGACGGCGGATCAGGGTGCGCGGATAGGCCTCCGGGGAGGGGGCGATGCCGTCTTTCTCCAGACCCGCGAGGATGAAACGATCAACCTCGCTTTTTGGCCACTCTTTCCGTTTCACCG
>JAGNMT010000046.1 GCA_017991025.1 Verrucomicrobiales bacterium | reverse complement strand
GTCCGTGGCCTCGGCTACGCCCTTCGCCATCAGCCATGACTCTGCGCCACCGCATTCTGCTCTACTACTCCGTCACGCTCAGCTTCTCGCTGGTGATCGTCGGGTTCTGGAGTTGGTTTGAATTCACCGAGCAACGCAACGAGGCTCTGCGAGGTGGAGCCGAGGCAGCCTTGAAACACGATCCCCTGTTTGAGACCTTCGAAATCATTCTCTACGGCGGACTGCCGGCGATCCTTCTCGGCATCTTCGGAGGCGGCATGCTGATGCGGCGTGCCCTCCGCCCGATCGAGGAATTGACCGAGGCCTTGGAAAACACGGATGTTTCGAATCTTTCCGACCTGGTTCCACGAAGCGGAAACGGTGACGAACTGGACCGGATGACGGCGGTTTTCAATCGCATGAAGGAGCGTCTCGGCCGTTCCTTCACCCAGGCCCGCGAATTCACCCTGAACGCCTCGCACGAGCTGAAAACGCCGCTGACGATCATGCATGGCACGCTCGAACAAGCGATCGTGCGGGAGGATGCGACGCCTCAAGAGCGGGAAAGCGCGGCCACCCTGCTGGAGGAAGTCCAGCGGCTTTCCTCGATCGTGGGGCAGCTTTCCTTTCTCGCGCGGGCGGATGCCGGCCTGATGCCACTGGATTGCGAACCGGTGGCGCTCCATGTCCTGGCGGGCGATCTCGCGGAAGAAACGACCATCCTGGCCGCCGGAACGGGCATTTCCGTGAATCTGTCAACCTGTGCGCCGTTGTATGTCCGCGGCGACCGGATGCGGCTCCGCCAGGTTTTGTTGAATCTCGCTGACAATGCCGTGAAATACAATATGGGCAACGGCAGCATCGAGATGACGCTCGAAGGCCGGAACGGCAACGCGGTCTTCACGATCCGCAACACGGGAGTCGCTCTGGTACCGGAACTCCGTACTCGGGTCTTCGACCGGTTTTTCCGAGGAGACCCGGCGCACAACGGCGCGATCGAGGGCAGCGGGCTCGGGCTGAGCATCGCAAAGTCCATCGTCGAAGCCCACGGGGGAACGATAGTCTACGAAGTGCTGCCGGATGGCCGGACCGGGGTTTCTTTCGCCATCCCCGCCATCCCGCCGCCCTGAACTTCGAAAAATGAAGATGTTGTCATGTTCTGGCGGAGGTGTTGACTTGGATTCGGGCAGAACCGTCACTCGGCTTTTCTGGGTAATCCATGAAAGCCGCCTTCCCCATACTCTTGCCCGCCGCCTGCCTGCTCGCCTCGTGCGTGCAGTTCGAGGAGAGGCCACTGGTCGCGGAAGAGACCCGCGCGGCCTATGCGGGCCGTTTGCTCGATGATGCGGGACTGAATGCCTTTCTCGAAGAGCAAAAGGCCTCCAACCGCCCTTGGACGGTGGATCAGTTGGCTCTCGCCGCGACGTATTTTCACCCGGACGTCGCCCTCGCCCGAGCCGAAGCGGCGGAGGCGGCCGCCTTGATCCTGACCGCGCAACAACGTCCGAACCCGGTTTTCACGTTCTCTCCGCAGTGGACGAGCAGCCCGGTGGCCTTCACACCGTGGTTTATCAACCCGAGCCTGTCGCTCCCCATCGAGACGGCGGGCAAGCGCTCGCGTCGCACGGAGCAGGCCATGGCGGCAGCGGAGGCGGCGAGGTGGCGGGTCTCGGCCCGGGCTTGGACGGCGCGTTCGCGAGTGCGAATCGCGATGCTCGAAGTGCATGGGGCGAAGGAAAACATCCGCCTCTTGCAGACGGAGGAGGCCCTTCACGAAGAAGCGATCCGGAAACTCACCGCGCAGATGGAAGCCGGGGACGTCTCACAATTCGAGCTGACCCAGGCCCGTCTCATGATCAACCGTGCCCGCCTCGCCCGCCAGGACTCCGAGCGGCTTGCGGCCACGGGCGAGGCGCGTCTCGCGGCGGCGATCGGAGTGCCCCTGACGGCGCTGCGGGCCGTCGCTCTGGATTTCTCGACCTTCCAGAGCCTCGGTGGAATCAAGCCGGGCGAGTGTCGTCGTTATGCCCTCACCCAGCGGGCCGACCTGATGGCCCTTCTCGCCGACTACGCCGCTGCCGAGTCCGCCCTAAAACTGGAACTCGCGAAGCAATATCCCGACATCAACCTGAGTCCCGGCTACGACTACAACTCCGGTCAGAACCGCTGGCAGTTGGGGTTGAATTTCGAACTTCCCCTGAACGGCAATCGCGGCCCCATCGCGGAGGCGGAGTCGCGCAGGATCACCGCCGAGAAACGATTTCTTTTGCAGCAGGGTATGATCGAAGGGGAAATCGACGTCGCGCTCGCGGCCTATCAGGCCTCCAAAGCAAAGGTGGCCACGGCCGCGCAGATGGCACGGGATGCCGCCTCCGCCACTGACACGACCCGGCGCATGGTCGAGGGAGGCGAACTCTCCGCGCTGGAACTGACGCGCCGCCAGATCGAAGCGAGCACCGCCGACGTCGCCCTGATGGCCGCGAACCTCGAGGCCTTGACCTCAGCCGGGGCGCTAGAAGATGCGATGCAGGCGACCCTCCGCTGAAGTTTCTCCATGAAAACGATTCTATTTCCAGTCCTCATCCTCGCGGTTCACGCGGCGGGCACGCTTCACGCCGCCGATGCCGGTGGGTCCGCCCCGGCCACGATCACAAAGGAAGGGGATCTTGTCATCCTCACCCTGAAGCCGGAGGCCGAGGACGCCCTGCGATTGAAGGTCGTCGCGGTCGAACGACGCACCCTTCCCGCCGTGCGTCTTTTTTCCGGCGAAGTGGTGACCCCGCTCGCGGCCGATGGCAAAACCGTCGCTCCCGTGCTCGGGGGCACGCTCGATGAAGTCCTGAGGCTCGCCGATCTGCAAGCGACCGCCGACGGACTCATCCTCCAGGCGCAGGTGCAGATGGACGCCGCGAAGATCGCGGTGGAACGTGCGCAAAAGATGCTTGTCGCGGAAGCTGGCAGCGTGCGCGGAGTCGATGAGGCAAAAACCTCCCTCGCCCTCGCCGAGGCCGCCATGGCCACCGCCAAAGCCCAGCGCGGTCTCCTCGGATCCCCCGTCGGCCAATCCGGCGGAGCGAAGCGAGCCTGGGTGCGCGTCGCAGTCTACAGCGGCGAATCCGCTCTGCTGGATCCGGAATCACCCGCAGGCGTCCGGGCCTTGGGTGGATCGGGCCCCTCACAAAGCGCCCAACCCGTGGCTGGACCGCCGACGGCGAACGCCCTGACCAACACCGTCGATTGGTATTACGCCTTGCCCGCCGATACGAAACTCCGCAGCGGCGAGCGCGTCGCGGTCGAGATCCCCACGCTCGACGGCAAGATCGAAAGTCTCGTCGTGCCCTTCTCCTCCGTGCTGCACGACATTCATGGCGGCCAGTGGGTCTATGAGCAGACGACCCCGCACACCTACACCCGCCGACGCATTCAGATTGCCCGGCTCTCCGGCAGCGACGCGGTGATGTCGAGCGGTCCGCCCGTTGGCACGAAGGTCGTCACCGACGGATCCGCCGAACTGTTCGGCACGGAATTCATGACGGGCAAATAATCCCACGAGACACCTCTAATGCTGAACTCCATTGTCTCCTGGGCGCTGAACATGCGCGTGCTCGTCGTTGCGGCGGCAATCACGCTGCTCGTCTTCGGGATCAATGCGACGAAGAACGCGCCCCTGGATGTCTTCCCCGAGTTCGCCCCGCCCCTCGTCGAAGTGCAGACGGAGGCGCCCGGTCTCTCCACCGAGGAAGTCGATGCGCTCGTCACCGTGCCGCTGGAGAACTCGCTCAATGGCCTGCCGTTCCTCAAAACGATCCGTTCCAAATCCGTCCTCGGCCTCTCCTCCGTCGTGATGATTTTCAAAACGGGGACCGACATTCTCCAGGCACGGCAACTCGTACAGGAGCGTCTGAACCTCGCGCAAAACCGCCTCCCCGCCGTGGTCAAGCCACCGGTGCTGATGGCTCCCTACTCCTCGTTGAGCCGGGTTTTGAAAGTCGGTCTCCGCTCGGACACGCTCGATCAGATGGAACTCAGCGAGATCGCCCTCTGGACGATGCGTCCCCGCCTCATGTCCGTGTCGGGCGTGGCCAACGTGGCCATCTGGGGTCAGCGGGACAAGCAATTCCAGGTGCTCGTCGATCCCCAGAAACTTCGCGCCGCCGGCATCACCCTCGATGCCATCACGAAGGCGGCAGGCGATGCCGCGGTGATCAGCGCGGGCGGATTCATCGACACGCCGAACCTGCGTCTCCCCGTCAACCAACTCTCCCTCATCGCTACACCGGAGGATCTCGCCCGCACCGTCGTCGAATTCCGCAACGGTGCCCCCGTCCGCCTCGGAGATGTCGCAGAGGTCAAGATCGGCCACCCCTCCCTGATTGGCGACGCGGTCATCGATGACGGCGACGGCATCCTCCTCATCGTCGAGAAGCAGCCCTGGGGAAACACCCTCGATGTCACGACCGGAGTCGAGAAGGTGCTCGAGGAGTTGAAGCCCGGTCTGCCCGGCGTCACGATCGACAGCACCATCTTCCGACCCGCCACTTTCATCCAGCTCTCCATCGACCATCTCACCGAAGCGCTCTGGCTCGGCTGCCTCCTCGTCGTCGTCGTGCTCGCCCTCTTCCTCGGCGACTGGCGGACCACGGTCATCAGCGTCACCGCGATCCCGCTTTCCCTCGCCATCGCGCTGCTCATGCTGCGTTGGCGCGGCGAAACGATCAACACGATGATTCTCGCCGGTCTCATCATCGCCCTCGGGGAAGTAGTCGACGATGCCATCATTGATGTGGAAAACATCCTGCGCCGTTTGCGGCAGAATGCCCTGCTGTCAAATCCGCAGCCGAAACTCAAGGTCGTCCTCGACGCCTCGATCGAGGTCCGCAGTGCTGTCGTCTATGCCAGCGTCATCATCGTCCTCGTGTTTGTTCCGGTGTTTTTCCTGCCCGGTCTCGCGGGCACCTTTTTCCGGCCGCTCGCGCTCTCCTACATTCTTGCCATCACCGCCTCGCTCGCGGTCGCCCTGACATTGACACCGGCGCTGAGCCTCATTCTGCTCAAGGTCAAGCCCGGCGAACACCGCGACGCCCTGCTCTCTCGAGGGATGAAGGCCGCCTATCGTGGCATCCTCCCGGTCTTCGCGAAGCGCCCCTGGGCGGCGATGGGTTTCCTGGTGCTCGCCTTTCTCGGCACCGGCTGGGTCTGGAAGACGCAACTCAAGGAGGAGTTCCTCCCGAGCTTCAAGGAGCGCGATTTCCTGATGCACTGGCTGGAGAAACCCAACACCAGCGTCGAGGCGAGCAAACGCATCACCATCGCCGCCGCCACCGATCTTCTCAAGGTGCCCGGCGTGCGCAACCAGGGAGCCCACATCGGCCGGGCCGAGGTCGCCGACGAGGTCGTAGGGCCTGACTTCACCGAACTCTGGATCAGTCTTGATCCAGAGGCACCCTATGACGAAACTATTCAGAAAGTGCAGGCGGTCGTCGATGGTTACCCCGGACTCACCCGTGATCTCCTCACCTTCCTGCGTGAACGCATCAAGGAGGTGCTCACCGGAGCCAGCGCCAGTATCGTCGTACGCATTTTCGGCCCCGACCTCGATCAGCTCCGAACCCACGCCGCCGAGGTCGGCGAGGCCCTCAAAGACATTCCCGGAGTGAGTGCCCTGAAAGTCGAGCCGCAGGTGCAGGTGCCCCAGATCACCGTCAAACTTCGACCCGAGAATGCCGCCCTTCACGGCCTCACCGCCGGACAGGTGCGCCAGGCCGTCACCACACTCATCAGCGGACGCAAGGTCGGCGAGGTCTATCAGGACCAGCGTGTCCACGAGGTTACGGTCTGGAGTGTTACATCAGTGCGTGCCGATTACACGACACTGCGCGAACTTCTCCTTGAAACTCCCTCCGGCGGTCATGTCCGCCTCACCGATGTCGCCGACCTCGCCATCGTGCCCACACCCAACGCCATCAAGCGCGAAGGTGCCTCGCGCCGCATCGACGTCACCTGCAACGTCAGCGGACGCGCTCTCGGTGATGTCGCCCGTGAGATCGAGGAACGCATCGCCAAGATCCCCTTCGCCAATGGCTACCATCCTGAAATCCTCGGAGAATGGGCTGAACGTCAGGCCGCCCAGAGCCGCCTCGGCTGGCTCGCCCTCGCGTCGCTGGCGGGCATCCTCGCCCTGCTCCTCGCCGACTTTCAATCACCGCGCCTCGTCCTCCTCATCGCGTTGACGCTGCCCTTTGCTCTCATCGGCGGGGTTTTGGCCGCTTGGCTCGGTGGAGGCATTCTCTCGCTCGGCTCTCTCGTCGGGTTCGTTACCGTCCTCGGCATCGCGGCGCGAAACGGTATCCTCCTCGTCAGCCACTATCGACACCTTCAGGTCGAGGAGCAGAACCCCTTCGGTCTCGACCTCGTCCTGCGGGGCAGTGAGGAGCGGCTCATCCCCATCCTCATGACGGCCGCCACCGCCGCCCTCGCTCTGCTTCCCCTCGTCCTCAAGGGTGACGTCCCCGGCAACGAGATCGAGCGGCCCATGGCTCTCGTCATCCTCGGCGGCCTCGTCACGAGCACGCTGCTGAATCTGTTCCTACTGCCATCCCTCTACATGCGATTCGGAGGAAAGCCTAACAAGACACTCTCATTTCGGTGACTCCAAATCTAGTGAATCTCATTAACAAGGGTCCCTCCCTGCCAGGCACTGCCCTTTTCCGGGTATCCGAGACCTAGTCGCCGGAATAGCTGAAGAACGGTTCCACGTCTGTAATTCCTTTAAAATTTTATTATGTGCGCAATTGCCGGCTTCCTTGACCTACGATTAGACGCCCAGAAAAAAGAGAATCTTCTCAGACGGATGGCTGCTGCACAAGCGCACCGCGGGCCGGATGGGGAAGGTTTTTTTTCTGATGGAAATGTGGGACTAGCCCATCGTCGCCTAAGTATCGTCGGAGGTCCGGGTGGGGAGCAGCCGTTGTTCAACGAGGACCGCTCAATCGCTGTTGTTGCGAACGGGGAGTTTTTTGATCACGTCGAGCAGAGGCGTATGCTGGAGGCCCGCGGGCATCAGTTCCGGACAAACAGTGATTGCGAAATTCTAGTTCATCTTTGGGAGGATCACGGTGAGGAGATGCTGGGCCGCTTGAAGGGACAGTTCGCCTTTGCTCTTTGGGACCGAAAGCGCTCCATTCTGTTTCTTGCACGCGACCGGGTCGGAATCGTCCCCTTACACTGGGCCTGTGTCGGCGGTCAATTCCTCTTTTCATCCGAGGTGAAAGGGCTGCTTGTCAGCGGAGTCGTTCCTATTGAAGCGGATTTTCGCGGTATCGATCATGTCTTTTCGTTCATCGGGCAGCCCTCTGAGCGAACTTGCTTTCGGGGCATTTCGTCGCTTCTACCCGGCCATTCCCTCACCCTTCGGCCAGGCCGGGTGAATGGAGTTCAGCCAAGACAGTATTGGGATCTTGAGTTTCCTGATATGGGCCAGGAGTACGATCCCGGCAGGAGAGTCGTTGTCGAAGAATTCGGGAGCAGGCTGCAGGAAGCCGTCGACGAGCGCCTTCGGGCCGATGTTCCGGTAGGTGCCTACCTCAGTGGCGGAATCGACTCTTCTACGGTGCTTCGTCTCGCCGGGAATTCGAAGGGTGGAGGATCAGTCCCGAGTTTCACGATTGAGATTCCAACTCCAGGCCTGAATGAATTGGAGGGGGCACGGGAGGTGGCTGCCTTGTCCAGTTCGAAGCAACATGTGGTCACCTGCTCTGCAAATGTCATCGGTGAAGTCTATCCCAGCCTGATCAAAGCATGCGATGCCCCCGTCATGGACACTTCTTGTGCGGCTCTTTTTTGTCTCGCCGGGCAAGTCAATAACCATGGATACAAGGCGGTTCTGACGGGAGAGGGAGCCGATGAGGGGCTAGCCGGATACCCATGGTTCAAGGTGAATCGGCTCATTTCACTCCTCGACAGGGGACGGATGCGACCCAGTAATCTGATCAGGAGAGTCGTTGGGAAGATGAGTGGCCGCAAGGTCTCATGGAAGGAGTCGAGCAAGTATCAGAATCAACTTGGAAGTTCCAACGCGACCGCAGATGTTTACAGTCTCCTGCAACGAGGCAGGAGCACCCTCTACTCGGGCGAAATGTGGCGATCGCTTGGTGATTATAGCCCACTTGAGGACATCAAGATCAATACAGAGAAGATGAAGCGTTGGCATCCTCTCAATCAATCGCTCTATCTGGGCTACAAAACAATTCTTCCCGGGCTACTTCTAAATCAAAAGGGGGACCGGCCCGCCATGAGTCATTCAGTGGAGACAAGATATCCGTTTCTCGATGAGGAAGTGATCGACTTTTGTGCCAGGCTTCACCCAAAGTGGAAGCTGCGGGGACTGACTCGGGACAAGCATGTTTTGCGGGAGTTCGCTTCCGATCTTCTTCCCCCGGCAATTACCAATCGCCGTAAGCACATGTTCCGGGCGCCCTTCGCATCGACCTTCTTCGCTTCGCCACCCGAATACGTCCGACAATTAATGAGCAATGAGTCTCTCGCCAAGACTGGTTATTTTTCGATTCCGAACATCAGGGAGTTGTGCCGGGAATACGAGAGGGCACCCGGGAGTTGGGGGTGCAAGCCTTCGATTACACGGCGGTCTATTGATATGGCTCTAACCTCAGCCATGGCGACCCAGCTTTGGCATCACCTCTATCTTGGAGGTAACCTGTGTGATTTGCCAACCTGGTCGCCCCGCCTGTTGCCGAAGGCGCAATCCGAAATCTCGCCCTTGAGAGCAGTCACGCAGTAATTTGATGGATTTTGGCTGTGTCGTCTATGTCTGGTTGAACGAACCTTGTCCGACCTCGGACCTCTTGAGGAGTGGTGGTGAAAGGGTCGAAAATGGCATCTCCCACAGTTGAGGTCAACCTCCGCTCCCTGTCTCCGTCCAGTAGTGAACTACTGAAAATGAAAGAACCGTCATCTTTCGGCGGCTCCGTTGACTAAGTCTGTCACGGGCTCGTCATTGGCAAGTCACAGGCAATCTATGAAAGTTAAATTGCATTCTCTCCCGCTTATCAAACAGCGGCTCGCAGATGGTAACCATTTCGGGGGAACTCCTTTTGTGATTGCACTGCCAAATGGTGCACCGCCCGCTCGCCCCTAACGATTCTCTTTGCAGGATCAACTCACCTCAATTTGACAGTCTCACGAACCCGAACAAACCCGAGCAACGAAATGCACAGCCATTCACCCAAGGTCGAACATACTTATCCGGTCCCTGATCGTGAACGCGTACTACCAGATAATATCTTCGATACTCCGACCAGTACCGTCCAGGATTTCTCCTTCAATTCCAAAGTCGCTTCAGTCTTCGATGACATGGTCGACAGATCGGTGCCCTACTACCGGGAGATCCAGCGAATGACCGGCCAGCTTGCCGCTGACTTTGCTATACCAGATACGAGAATCTATGATCTCGGCTGCGCAACCGGCACCACGATGGCACTAATGGATCACAGTGTCACTGCCGCCGTCACTCTCGTCGGGGTGGACAACTCCGCAGATATGCTGGAGAAATGTCGGGAGAAGCTGGAGGTCGCAAAAATTGAGAAGCGATTTGAACTGGTTGAAGCAGATCTGAACCTCGACTTCGAAATTAAAAACGCCTCTGTCGTCCTGCTAGTGCTGACGCTACAGTTTGTTCGCCCACTCCATCGCGAGCGCCTGATCAAAAGGATCTTCGACGGCCTAGTCCCGGGAGGATGCGTCATTCTCG
The DNA here is from genome assembly GCA_017991025.1 of Verrucomicrobiales bacterium. Classification (GTDB taxonomy): domain Bacteria; phylum Verrucomicrobiota; class Verrucomicrobiia; order Verrucomicrobiales; family DEV007; genus Arctic95D-9. Next base: position 4,036 of record JAGNMT010000046.1, on the reverse strand, counting down.
TTGAAAAGGTTCTCGGAGAGAGTTCCCACCTCAATCGGCAATTCATCGAACACTATTATGAGTTAAAGAGGGCCATGGGCTACTCGGACCTGGAGATTTCCCAGAAGCGCGAAGCTTTGGAAAATGTCCTCGTTCCCTATCGGCTGACCGAGAACCTCGAGCTCCTTGCCAAGATCGGCTTCACTCAGGAAGACACATTTTTCAAATGGTACAACTTCTGTGGAATCGTCGCGGTGAAGTGATCCCATCCAGCCCACCGACACACATGATTTCTCTCGGCAACTTCTTTTTCAAGTATCGCAATGGCCTCTTCCCCCTGGCCATTGTTCTACTGCTGGTGCCCTCGCCGCATGTCTTCCCGGATTGGCGGATCGCCGCCCTCGTCGGAGCGGGCTTGGTCCTCATCGGCCAAATCCTCCGTGCCGCCACCGTCGGCCTCGAATACATCGTTCGCGGCGGACGCGAGGGCAAAGTCTACGCGGACGATCTCGTCACTGGCGGCATGTTCAATCATTCCCGCAATCCGCTTTACGTCGGAAACTATCTCGGGATTCTCGGCGCGGTCGTGGCGTCGAATTCCCTCATCGCGATGAGCGTTGGCGGGGTCTTTTTCCTCATCGCCTACCTCGCGATCACTGTCGCCGAGGAGAATTTCCTTCGGGGCAAATTCGGAGTGGCCTACGATGCCTACTGCGCGGACGTCCCCCGCTTCTCACCCAGGCTGAAAGGGTTCGGTGCGACGTTGCTAGCCTCGCAGTTCCACTGGCGACGGCTCCTCGTTAAGGAATACGGAACGATGTTCGTGTCGCTCGCCGGGATCCCATTGATCCTCCTCTTCACCCGTCACCATCACTATGATCTGCCTTGGTGGAAGGACGGATGGGACCTTGCCTTGCTCGTCACCGTCGGCATCCTCCTCGCGGGCTATTTGGCGGCGCGGTGGTTAAAGAAGAGCAGACGAGTCACCGAGTGACGCCTATCGCCCGAGAACATGGAACGTTGGAAACTCTACGCCTTCGCTGCGGCGCTCTTCGCTGGAATCACCGCCGTGGTCGCCAAAGCAGGGCTCAAGACAATCGGAGCCGATCTCGGACTCGCGGTGCGAACGGCGTTCGTATTTGTTTTCACAATGGCTGCGGTATTTCTTCTCACCGACACCAGCAAGGCGGCCGCCACCCTGCACGCGGCTGGGTGGAAAACCATCGCCCTGCTCGCGCTTTCCGCCCTCACCACCACGCTCTCCTGGATCTGCTACTACCGGGCGATGCACGAGGGCACCGTTTCCTACGTTTCCCTCGTGGATAAGGGCAGCATTCTCGTCACACTCGCTCTTTCCGTTCTGGTCCTCGGGGAACCTTTCACCTGGCGGCTCGCAGGCGGGGCGGTTCTTGTCACCGCCGGACTCGTCGTTCTTGCCGTTGGCAAGTAAACCGCGGCTCGGCAGTCGGAAGAGGCCTTGATCCTGACGAAACGATCACACTTGCCGCCACGCTGCAGTGATCGTTCACAGCCTTTCCCCGGGAGAACCGAAGCTTTTCCATGTCTTCGAGCCTCCCGTCGTTTAGGTCAGCGAACCATCTAGCGACCCGGTCCGTCACGGGATCTGTATCACGGGTCTGAGAATCGCCGCTTGCCAGTATCGAGACGGGAGCCCCGTGCGGGGATGCCATCGTAAAATCGTGTCGTCCTTGCCAATCGACCGCGCCGCTTAACGCATCCACTTTCGCCCCCTCATGGACCTCGATCCAAATTCGCCCGCCGCCTCGCGGACCACGTAAGCCGAAATGGTGAGGACGGCGAGGATCACGTAAAGCGCGAGACATAAAACTAGAAAGACTCCGCCGGGAAGGGAATCTCCCGTCGTGAGAAAGTGAAAAAAACCGGATAGGCTGTGGGAACCCGGATAGTGGATCCAGATTTTGACAATCCAGGCACTGGTGATGAGCAGAAAGATCCAGACATAGTTCCTCCGAAAACGCCGCAGGATCGCCATCATAGCACTGATCTTGAAGCTCGGCTGGAGGAGGTCGTCCGCCATGACGCGGCGCCAGTCCCCCTGGAGCAATTTCACATCCTTCATCACCACGGGCATGATGAAGTGGGCCTCGAGCATGCGCACCCGCGCCCGGAAGGCATCGTAGTACCGATAGCGCCGAGCCTCGATAACGAGGAGGAGGAGCGAGAGGTAATTGCCGAAGAGGAAGATCAGATGGGAATGATCCGGCGAATTAAGCCCGAAGGTGATCATCCCCGTGGCTCCCACGATCGCCCAGTTCGTCGTCACGTCGAGGCGCTGCCGCCACGACATGATTCGACCGAGTTCGCCTCGGTAAAAGTGGACCATGACCGAGTAGTAGTCCTTCGATTCCACCGCGCCGTCTGGTTCTTCCATCGTCTAAAGAAACGACCGACACGGTCGCGTTGCAACGGGAATCTCCGCGGTGCCGCACCACAGGTTCAGTCGCTAACACTTCCCTGTTGAAGTGGGGGCACACGCTCAGAAATAGCCCTCCGCGTGAAGTTTACTGCCAAAACCACCCCGCACCCGGGATCGCACCCTCAAGTGCGCCACGCGGGGGGTGCCTTATTCGAGCGAAAACTTGAAGTCCTGCGGATCCGGCGCAGGGGAATGGGCGGTATTGGGCGGTGAGGGAGTTCGGTTTGCGTGCTTGGATTAGGGTTGAGTGACCATCCCTCGCGAATTCAAATTGAACGGATTCCATTGGCATCTGTCGTAATCGATCATGAAGCGCTTAAACGTGGTTGTCCCCTGGCATAACGGGCTGAATCTTCGGCCCGCCGCACGAATGATCCGCGTGGCCGAAAAGTTCCACTCGGCGATCGTTTTGAAATGCGGAGAGAAGATCGGCGATGTCCGAAGCATCATGAGCGTCGTGATGCTGTGTGCAACGATGGGTGCCGTCATCACCATCGAAGCGAGGGGCGAAGACGAAGAGATCGCCATTCAGGCCTTAACACAGGTCTTCGTTGATGGAGATGGCGATCCGGATTGAGGGGAATGTTGATGATTCTTTCGGGGTGGATCGCCCGCCAAGATGGGAGTCGCCGGAAATGTGCGGAGCGAGCGAGACGCCCACCCAGTGAAACAGGGACAGGCGATGATGAGGTACGCGACAGCATTGACGAGGGCGAAGGCCAGCGCTGGATCCGGTCCCCAGACGTCCCAGACCGTTGAGGAGAGCATGGATCAGTTTCATGGGATTCTTGATGTGTTTGGATTGTTTTAGTTTGAATCTTCAACAGTCCTTCATCTGCTCAAACTCCAGTCGAGGGGCCCCCATATTTTTGGATTGACTCGCAAATGGATCCGGCGAGGAGCTTCTCCATCCCCTGACGCCGGAAGTGATAGCTAAAGAAAACCCGCCCCGTTACATGGCGGCGGATTTTCCCGGACCGGACCTCCTTCACGCATTCGGGAGTGTCTGATCGCTGCGGTCACGTTTCGGACGAGTCCGCTTTGTGGTGTTGTTGGGCGTGAGTATGGGAACCCTTCACCCGCTCGTGCAGGATGCGGTGGCGGACGGCTTCGGCAGGGTAGTATTCACCGTCTTCGATCTCTCCTGCCTCGTAACGGCGGAGTGCCTCGTCGGCGAGTGGCAGCGCATCGGCAACCTCTTCGGGCCAGACTTCGACATCATCGGGATGGAGGGCGGCTTCGAGCCAGCAGAAGCTCCACCAAGCGAGGAGGAGATCCTGCTTCTCAAGGTTCGCCAAGGCGGCGGGGTCGAGAGTGCGGGCTGTTTCGAAACGCCGCATGGCCTCGGCATGATTCTCGGGAATGAGGCCGGGATGCATGGGATCGTTGTTGTCGTCTGCGACCATCATGGGGTTGGTATGTTAGGGTTGGTCGGGGTGGTTAGCTGAGGTCGAGTTTTCGGCCCCGGCGTGACGGCGTCTCCTTCGCTGAGGCATGCCGCGCCCGGCCCTTGGACCAATGCCGCAGGCGCTCGATGGACTCGCTCATGGTCGTGGCGAGGGGGACGGACTCGCATAGCACTTCACCCAGGTCGAGTTC
>JAGNMT010000480.1 GCA_017991025.1 Verrucomicrobiales bacterium | reverse complement strand
CGGACAAGAAGCCCGTTGCGATTGGACCCGTGACCGACCCCAAGGGCAAGCCAATGACCTCAGAGGACAACAAGCCGGTGGCGATTTTGTTTGGAAATGAAACCTCGAAGGCGAAGCCTGATGACAAAACTGCATCGAACTCCACTGGTCCCACGCCAGCAGTCGATTCAAAGCAAGGAGAAATCGAGCCTACAAAACCGCTTGGTGAAGACGGCAAAGCCGACCTAAAAACGACGCAACCCGACAAGGGTGAAGGACCCGGTGTTAGCAGTTTGCCTATAGCCTCCTCGTCAACGGAATTGACGAAAACGGTCGAGCCGAAGATTGCATCCGAATCCGGAGAACTCACCTTCCGCGCGGAGGAGATTGCAGATAAAGGGCAGCAAGACGGCAAGATTGCAGTGAAACTGCGTCCGGTGTTTGGCGATACGAACGGGAACACGGCAAGTGCTGCATGGACAATCAACGGCGTTGCGCCAAGCTCGAACGAAGTGATCGAGGAATCCGGTGGGTCGATGACACTTTGGCTTGCCCCAGGCACACATCGCATTGCACTGAAGGGCAAGGATGCTTCTGGAAATAGCTTGTCGGTGGAAGCAGATTTGGAAGTTCAGGTCAAGACGCAGGTACAACTGCGGACGCGGCCTGCGTCTGGGAATTAGTGACGCATAGATCAACAAACTTATTTCCGTTGTTGCGTATTCAAGACTCAGTTAATAAACAACAATTGTGTGTTACGATCATACTGCGCCACCGTGCTAAGGGATAATATGCTGCAGGCTCGCCTTCTAATCCTTCTCCAATAGAAACGTCCAAACAAGCAATGCCCGAAGAACATGAATCGACTCCTCCATCTCATAACTGCGCTCCAACGGATTTTTGTGCGCGTGAAGAATATAACATCCCTTTAACTCCACCTGCATTTTCGGAACCCTGTAGCGCGAAGAACGAAAGTCTCACTTCAACCAAATTGCGCGAAGGACAAAGTGGATGTCAGAAGGAAACGATTGGTTACTATATTGTATGGTCGTTGGTATTTTTCGGAATATGGATGTTGCTCACCTCCGGGATAGTCTTCGTGGCCTTTCCTCTCACTGTGCTGTGCGTAGTCATCGGTTCAGCCGTTGATTCTTCGGATCGGAAGAAGCGAAATCGGGGAGTTTAATTTGTCGCAGTAGCGCGTCGGTTTACTCAGAGTCCCGCCCTTTGTCCATTATGTTCACGCGACGATTGAGAGAGAGTAGATCGTCCTGAAAATAGATCCGCCTTCTCTCCAGCAATCTCTTCGCCCACTCCGAATGGCATGCCGGCTCGAGCATCGCGCCGTTGAGCCCGAAGACTGCGGGAGACTCCGGTTGCAGAATTCGGACGGCCTCCTCAACCTCCTCCTGCTTGGGTTCATAGCATCGCCAAATCTGCTCCACCTGTCGCGGATTCAGAGACGTCTTCGCGAAGAGTCCTCGCTCAATGTCCGCCTCGATCTCCGCCTCGAATGTTTCGGGGTCTTCCAGGCGATCAAAGACCGGTCCGCACAATCGAACGCCCTGAGAGCTGAATGCCTCGATCAGCCCGTCTATCACGGTTCCCACGGGAGTCTCGTAGATGGTTCTGCCCTTGGGTCGTCGCAGCCCCCCGAGAAGCGAGAAAAGATCGTTGGCACCGATGCGGGCGCAAGGAATGAGAGAGCGGTGGGCGGCACAGGCCTGCGCCAGGTCTCTCCGGCCCCAGGGATCAATGGCCTCGGCGCTTTCGAGGATAGGGAGAATCGTAAAAAGGTTTCTCGTAAGCTCAAGCCAGTGATGAATCGTATCGACGGTGGCTTTAGGGTGAATAAACCCGGCGATGCGTTCGATGCCATCCTGCTCGAGGAGCCATTCAAGCGCTGTAGCACTCGCCGGCCTTACGAAGACAGGCCTCGGTAGTGTGGAAGTAGATTGCAAAACCCGGCAGAGGGTCTCGGCTGCCGCCGGGCGGTCATCTGGCCGGACGCTGTCCTCCAAGCAAATCGCCAGACAACAAACGCCAAGATTTCGCGTACCGGCGATCAATTCCGGGAGATCCGGCCGATTCGCTGGCACGTAGAGCATCGGGGCCAGTAGAGGCAACTCGGAATGAAGTCCGGGATTCATTGTGTAGTGGTAGTCGAGTCGGCGTTCTCGATGACGGCAACGGCGCTAAAAAAGAGATCTTCCTCACGTCGAACCGGCACTCCCCGGGCTGCTGCCAACTCTTCGATCAAACCCGCATCGTCTTCATTGATCGCATTATTCATCAATACCACCTTCGGGAGGCGCCGCAAAAGGACTCTGACGGTCTCTCCGATCCCCAACTTGATTCGATTCACATCGGACAGACGATACCGGTCGAGCATCACGCGGAGGCATTGACTCGCCGCGTTCTGCCTCGCAAGATCACTCCCGAAGAGACCGTCACCTGCGCTCCCGGGTGGAATGATTGAGACTTTCTTGGTCATGTGGTCGATGAACCATCGGCTCAAGTCATAACGACGCAAATGCCCGAGAAGCACGCATCCGTGGAAGTCAGGCTGATTTATTCTCGTCCTCGGTAACACACTGCGCGAGACGAGACCGGAAATGGTTCCCCCTAGCAAGGAGGATGGAATCAAGTAGTCGCGATTTGAAGCCGCACCCGCAGCGACTCCGGAAACGTCGAGAGGAACCCACAGACCGCTGTTGAGGCCCCTCGGACCCTGCGTCCATCGGGCAAGAGACCTTCTGAGTTCCGACGCGATCGTTCCCTTGCCTGTCCAACCATCGACGAAGCGCAGGCTTTCGGGTTGATGCCATTTCAGAATATTCTCAAGTGCAACCGTATCGACGCCACGGTCCCGGATTACGGAAATCGAGTAATGCGCAACTCGAAGATGGGGAGCAATCTGGCGGAGGCGATACAATAAAAGGACTCCGACGGGAGTGCCCGCCCGTGCGATCGAAACCAAAGTCACTTCGTCTCCAATGACCGAAGACACGATTCCGTCGGCAAGTTTCGCGATATCATTCGCGAATTGATCCTCATTGACCGCCAACGCTCTGCGGAAGAGCCTGAGTCTTTCACGGGTGGGGGCATCCTCGGGTCCGATCATCTCACTGTAGTGACACTGACCGCTTTGAATGAGACGTTCTCGTTCTTGAAGAGAAGTTGTCTCCAACTGAAGAGGCCTCAACAAGAACTCCACCTCCCCAGGTTGGTAACTACCCGAAAATCCGGCGTTCATGATTACTGCCATGCTACCTCCAATGCAGATTGCCTCGGAGTCGCGAGGATTTCACCCAGGCGCATAAACTCCAGGTCAGCGGTCATATCGCCGAAGCAAAGCATCGGCCGCCTCCCCCCGAAATAGCGCCCCATCAATTCTTCGAGTGCTTGTCGCTTCCCAACACCTGGTGGGAGGACTTGCAGCTCATTTCCGAGTATGGCGATGCGACAACCTGCCCAGTCGAAAGTGCCGCGAATCTCACGACCGGACTCACTTTCCCACCAGCCGGTTTCAGCCTTTGCGACGAGATATGCGGGTAAGCCGGGGGGACCGTGAACGAGACGCGGTCGAGCATGTTCGCAACTCCGTTCGATCAGGCGACCGAGGCATTCCTTGAGCCAATCCTGCCAAGGTTCCAGTCTACTTGTCATTTCCGCTTCCCAAAGCGGATCAGGGCGCCCCTCGCTGTCCAGTATCACCGCGCCATTG
>JAGNMT010000479.1 GCA_017991025.1 Verrucomicrobiales bacterium | reverse complement strand
CCTTCACACCACCTCCACTATCAGTTTCCCCGAAGCGCGGGCTCGATCACGGACTTCAAAAGGCGGGGGATTGCGTGAAAAGTCAGTCTCCGGCAGCGCTGATCATGAAAATCTTTATCTGTTTCGCATTCACCTCATTGAGTTTTCTCTCGTTTGCCGATGACATTACGGTCCGGGACACGGATCAGCTTAAATCCGCACTGCGTGAGTTAAAATCCGGCACGACGATCCGCCTCGCGCCGGGTGACTATGGCGGGGGCCATCATGTCAGTGGTATTGAAAATCTGACGATTGAGGCCCTCGATCCGGAGAATTCCCCGCACTTTAAGGGTGGCGGTAACGACTGGCAGTTTTCGCGTTGTGCCGGACTGACTTTGAGATATTTGCGAATCAGCGGGCAGACCGGTAACGGACTCAATCTCGACGACGGAGGAGAGCGGGAGAGTCCCGTGAAGGGTATCTCCCTGGAGCATTTGGAAATTAATGACATCGGTCCGCAGGGAAATCATGACGGCATCAAATGTTCAGGGTTGGAGGACCTGACGATTCGCGATTGCACGATCACCGGCTGGGGCGGGCAGGGGATTGATTTTGTCGGATGCCATCGCTCGCTCATCACCGGCTGCCGTTTCGAAGGGAAGGCGGGATTCAGCGCCAGCGCGGGGGTTCAGTTAAAAGGCGGCACCTCGGAGGTGACGGTCGAAAAGTGCCATTTTATCAACGCGGGCGAACGTCCCCTCAATGTCGGCGGTTCCACCGGGCTCGAGTATTTCCGCCCTCCCGGCGCGATCTCCGAGGCTGCCCGTATCATTGTCCGCGACAATGTCATTGAAGGCAGCCCCTGCGCGGCGGCGTTTGTCGGAGTGGACGGGGCGGAGTTCGCGAACAATACGATCCTTTTTCCTGAAAAATGGATCTTCCGGATTCTCCAGGAGACCACGGCCCCCGGTTTTGTTCCCTGTCGAGAGGTGATGGTGAAAAATAATCATGTCGTCTTTCGTCGCGCGCAGGTTCAGATCGAGGTCAATATCGGCGGCAACACCGCACCGGAAACATTCCGCTTTGAAAAGAATCATTGGTTTGCCGAAGATCGTCCGGAAAAGTCAAAACCGGTCTTGCCGACGGACGAAGAAGGCGGTGTTTACGGGAAGGATCCGAGGTAGAGGAGATGCGAACAGGTCGAGTTCGATTGAGCCCCGGGTCTACTCAAAGATCGACGCCTTTTTTCCTGAGCCGTTTCTGCAGATCCCAGTGCATGTAGACAGCTCCGAGTTCCGAGAGAAGCAGGATAGCCCAGATCGCCCAGACGATGCCGGCCGGATTGCTCATGACGATGGGGAGGAGGAAGCAGCCCAGGAGGGCGACGATAAAACGCATCGCGCAACCGATGCCCACAGCGACAAAGGGAGGGCCATGACGGTGAAAGGCGGCGATCCGGCCGGGGAGGCTCATGAGGATGGCCGCCGAGGCCCCGATGATGGGCCAGTGCATCTCGTGGCTTGTGATCCAGCGAAGGAGACGTGACATCTCGATCGAAGCCTGCGCGCCCCAGGTGTGGCCCCCGGCATGGGCAGCGTAGACTATCCAGAGACACGGAAGAACTACGAATCCGATCTGCCAGGGCACACTTCTCCGGGCGTCTTTACGAAGGGTCGGATCGTTCAGGAGCAGATTGATGATCGGCAGGGCGAGCAGCAGGACCAGGTATTCACCGACCATGGGCAGGAAGAGATGCCATGCCGTCGCATGCCCGAGAATGATGGCCCGCGCGGTGAACGCGGCGATGACGAGTACGGTGATGACCCGGAAGGCGGCCCGGCCCGGACTGAGGGGGCCGCCCTCGTTGCGGACCATGTGTACGGCGTCGGCCACCGAGAGTTTATTGACCAGGATAGTCCCGCTTTCAGGGGATGAAGGTTCAGGTTCTTTTGCCATAAGGCGATCCGTTTTAAGACAGCGTTTCAATGTGCGGGTAACCCTCTTAAATATCGGGGTTAACAGGGGTTGCCCGCCCGGGCAAATAATCGGAGGGGGATCATGGCGCTGTCCAACATAAAATGCTGACGGTTGACCCGGAAGACAATTAGAGCTGGCGGGCCGTAGGCAAAACCGGTATTTTTCCCGGACAATGAAACATTTTCTTCCCGGTGTTCTGCTCCTGGTTTTGGTTTCCACGGCTGAAGCGATCCCGAACAGCTTTTTCGGTAACGGCATCGGTATTCCGATTATCCCCGCCTTTCCGCGTTTTAATGCCGATTTGACCGGAGAGTTTCTCAGTGAGGCCAAGTGGAAGGAACCAACGTTTTCCGGTCCGTGGCGGGAAGAACCGGCGCTTGAGGGAACGTTTATCCGGCGCATGGAAGCGTTGCCCTACGTGTTCGGCGAGGTTCCCATGTCAGTGGTAGTTTACGGGAATGAAAAGGGCACTACGGAGATAGCGGTGAGCTTTCTCGATGCCGGACTTTTCTTCGGCTACCACTTCGGCGGGGAAAAGAACGGGGAGGAGAAGGAGGCGGGTCGCGAACGCAGGGCGGAGTTTGCGCGGCATTTCAAGGAGCTGAACGAGGCGCTGACGGATCGTCTTGAGGCGGGGTGCGGACGCGGCACGCCGGGTCTGATGGGGCGAAATCCGCTGCTGCAGACGGCCTACACGGACTATCATTGGGAGGGATTTGTTTTGCGTCTTGCGGCACGTGAAGATCATTCTGTCGTCATTCGTCTCTTCAAAACCGATGCCGCTCCAACCGATCTCGTGGCCGGGGAGGTGACGGGGCTCGACAGGCGGGCGCGAGCGGCGAAGTATGCTGCCGGGGTCGAAACGGGTGCATCGGGGGAGTTGCTCATCCGGGGGATCCCGATGTTTACTCAGGGAAATACCCCTTTCTGCGGGATTCACTCGCTGGCGATGACCGCGAGTTATCTGGGGCTCAAGGCCTCACCTGAGGATCTGGCGGCGGCCGCCGATTTTAAAAACACCGGGAGTGCCGGGGGGAGCGATATTTTTGAACTGCATCGCGCGGTCGCTGACGAATTGGGAATGAGAGTGAGTGTTGCCCCGACTTTCGATCCGGAGCGTGCACTGCGTTCTATCGAGGCAGGGTTGCCGGTCATTGTCTGGCGAAGAGTGTCAGAAGAAAGGGAGGCCGCGCATCGCCGTTTCTTGAGCGCTTTTAAAGTGGATTCATCGCTCTCTCCGCCTCGCCTCAGTGCCGTGGATCTGGAGAGCCTTCCGCAACGGGATGTCGATGGGCTCCCGTCGCATTCCTCGATAGTGACGGGACTTAACCGGGCTCGAGGGGAAGTCATCTACACGGAGCCATGGGGTGAGGAAACACGCGACCGCCATATGCGGGTCGAGGAGATGGAGGCGACGGCCTATGCGGTTTTTCATTTCAAACTGTGAGCGATCGGATTATCAATCGGCATGGCAGACTTAAAAGACCTCGTCCTCGCGGCGAATGAATGGTTGAAACTGGAAGCAATCCCCGATTACCCGGGGGCTTTGAACGGTCTGCAGCTCGAGAGTTCAGGCAATGTCAGGATCGTGGCTGCGGCAGTCGATGCCTGTCTCCCTGTCATTGAAGCGGCTTGTTCGGCCGGTGTCGATCTTCTCGTCGTGCATCACGGCCTGTTCTGGCAGGGAGCGCAGAGGATCGAGGGACCGCTTTATCGCAAGCTGAAACTCGCGATGGATCACGACCTTGCCA
>JAGNMT010000478.1 GCA_017991025.1 Verrucomicrobiales bacterium | reverse complement strand
CCCCATCGTAACTGCTGGCGTAGAGGAACCCGTCATGAACCGTCATGGCCTCGACCCGTTTAGGGGAGGCCTCGCCGGAGATGGCGTTGGAACCAAACGGCACAGGAAGACTCGTCCAGAGACTGTTGCCCTCATAGCGGAAAAATCCGGCCGGTTTATAGAGGGATGAGGCGTAAAGTTTTCCGCGAAAAACGACGAGCCCGCCCACCGCCTCAGTCGCCGGTAGCTGACCGCAATCCGTCCAGAGTCCTCCATCTTCATAACGGAACAGACGTCCGCCCGGCGTCAGGTTTTCGGATTCCGCCAGGGCGGAACCGGCGACCCGGTATTTGCCGGTCCCGGCGTAAAGGCTCCCTTCATGAACAGCCAGCGCCGTGACGCTATTGGATCCATCGGGCGAGCCGCAGTCTATCCATTGGTCAGGTCCGGCGTAACGATAGACTTTACCTCTTTCTCCCTTCCCGGGTTCACAGGTGCCCGCGTAAAGTGCGCCATCGTGGACGGCGAGGGAAAAGGCAAGAAGGGCGTTCCCGGGTCGACCACAATCAGCCCATGTAGACGCATGATTGTCGTCAATCCCGAACTGAAGGTGACGCCAGTTTGCCTGATTCGTCGTCACGCCGGGATTGCTCTTCAAGGTGAGATGAAATCCCCTTCGCAGCGACGGATCATACTGGCTCATGAGATCTCCGGCAAGACGGTCAGCCGACATGTCAGACTTTATCCACATGGCCACCGAGAAGTCACCCGTGCCGGGTTGGGGTGCCTGTTGCGCCGGAATTTCGAGAGGCGCATTTACCGAGGGCCAATGTCCCGCGAGACCCCGGTCAAGATGCGCGGCCGAATCCTCCTCTTTCCTGAGATGCCGGTCCAGAAACGCATAAGCCGCCTGGCGCACTTCCCGGGGAAAACGGTGACCGGTATCCGGGTGCCGTGCCACGAGCCGGTCTCCGGCGCCAAAGACTTCGCGGTAGACGGGGGTCGCCGCCGCGAGGCAGTCACGGACCCCTGATACCTCGAAGTCGGGCGTATCATGCAGCGGGGCGTTCACAAAGACCGCTCTCGGCGCAAGGGCGGCAAGAACTTCCGTGAAATCGAACGGAATCCGCTTCGGATCATCTCCATAGATTGATTTGATACGCGGCATGTAATAGCGGCTGCTCCAGGCACTCACATTACCACCGTTATGCTTCGCGAAGACATTGAAACCGCAGCTCGAAACCACCGCTTTGATCCGTTCGTCGAACACCGCAAGGAAAAGCGCATTGTGCCCGCCAAGCGAGTGCCCGATGACACCGATGGACTCCGCATCGACATACGGCAGCGACTGCAACAGATCCACACCGCGCCGGTGATTGACAATTCCTTTCATTGTCGCGCTCTCATATCCCAACTCGTAGGGGTCGACCCGATACTCTTTCGTGTGCAGTAGCGGGTAATCAAGAACGAGGCAAACGTAACCCCGCTGCGCAAGTTCATGCGCATACGCCATCTCTGCGCTGTTGGTGAGTCCGGCAGGGCGATCCTTTCCGGACGCCGAACTACCGGGCAAACAGATCATCGCAGGACAGCGGTTCGTCGGGGAAGCCCCCTTGGGCACAAGTAACCAGGCGGGAAGAGAATCACCCTTTTCCACAGAAAAGCTGACATGGTGCCGGATATACTGAAACAGCGACGTCTCCCCGCCGGTCTTCAGGTCGAGTGGCAACGACGATGGTTCGGGAAGTTTGCCCATGACCAATTCCATGTTCGCGCGGATGTGGGCTGCCCGTTGCGCCCAATCGTCTGCGGATTTGACCTCCTGGATCGTCCCCGCAGTGTTCTGGTAAAAGAGAAGATTGGCTCTGTCCGCATACCAGGGTGCTTCCGGAATCTGCGCCGAAGCGAGTGAAACACCGGCCAGTATGAACACGAAAACAGAAATACTAAAACGTCTCATGGTCCATGGTCTAACATGCTCTCCACCGCCCCGGCAAGAAAAACACCCGCCGCACTTCCGCCTTGCCCGCCTTCACATCCGTTCCACATCGACCTGAACGACGAGGTCCTGCGTCCCCGTCCCAAGGAAGATTCCTTTCAGCGGCTGGACATCAAAGTAGTCGCGTCCATGGCAGATCTTGATGTGCTGTCCGGCGGGGATTTTATTATTGGTGGGATCAAACCCGACCCACCCGCAGGAGGGCGCGTAGGCCTCGATCCAGGCATGAGTGGCGTCGGCACCCTGGAGCTTTTTCTGTCCGGGCGGAGGCAGGGTTTCCAGGTAGCCGCTCACATACCGAATGGGAATACCGAGGGGACGGAGCGTCGAGATCATGACATGGGCGAAGTCCTGACACACACCCTGCCGCTGCTTCATGACCTTCTCGAGCGGGGTTGTCGTATCAGTGGCACCGGGAACGTACTGGAATTCGCGAAAGACCCTTCCCATCACCTCATTAACCAGTTCCATGACGTCCCGCCCGGGAGTGAGCGAGGGACGCAAAAAGTCGGCTGCGACAGGAAGATTCGGACAGGCAAGGGTCGGGAGAAGATAGTTACCGATGCGAACCCCGGAAAGGTCTTTTGCGTTCAAAGGCACTCTCAATTTGTCCCAGGCAACGCCGGCAACGGGGAGGACGGGTTTAAGGTCGGGTTTGATCACCGTGGTCGTGGCGATTACTTCAAGAGCTTCGTGCGATTGCTGAATCGCGAAGTAGTTGGTGCGATTTCCGAAGTAGTCGGTACGCTCCCTCTGAAACCGCGGTTCGGGAGTCACCACGATCTGGTGAGAGGAGAGCTCCAGACCTTCATCTTCGCGGGGACGAAGATGCGCAAGGCTGTGACAAAGGTCAATACGACCGGAATAGCTGTAGGCCGTGCGATGTCGAATGAAATAGCGGACAGTGCTCATCCCTGATTACCGGCGTGGCTGAAGTAGGAGGTGGTGATGTAGTCGCTGAGCTCCTTCAACTGCTTCCGACAGGAGGAGAGATAGGTCAAGGCCGCCTTTTGCGAGGCCACGGTGGTACCGGTTTCCTGATTGATCGTCGCAATGAAGCGGAAAAGTTCCTCTTTCATCGGTGCAATACTATCTCTGGGATGCGGACGCTTGCCGGGCGGCTTCAACTTGTTGAGGACGTTTTCAATTCTCTCCAGGAGGTAGCGAAGCGAGCGCGGGTAATCCTCTTCACCGAGTAGAAGCAGAAGCGTCAGTCCTGTCGTGGGAACGGTAAGAAACTTGCTCTGGTAGGTCCCGAGGCTGTCCGAAACGAACAAAACCGACTCATTGAGCAGCGTCGCCATGGGTTCCGGCTCATTGACCTCGAGGATATAGGTGAGCAGTCCCGTCAGAATCGCCATCCGCTCGATACGGCGACCGGCATCAAGGAGCCCCCAGGCTTCGTCACGGGTCATGCTGTCGAGATTCAGCCCATGAAAGGCAGCCAAATTCAGTTCGAGATTCTCCAGTTCCTCCACGTAACGGTAGGGAGATTCGAGCCCCTTCGTGCCGCTGAACCACTTCTCCCTCGCTGACTCAATCGCCAGGATAGAAGTCACCGACCATTCCTCGCGCGCGGCCATACAGGCGCGATGAAAACTGTTGAGATTAGGCCCGACGCCGACCGGACAGGTCGGATCACTGAGGATCAACTTCAGCCTCGCATCGGGATCTTTCACTTTCTCCATCCAGCTATCGAGATCAAAAATGCGGAACAGCGCCTCGACGAGAGTCTTTT
>JAGNMT010000477.1 GCA_017991025.1 Verrucomicrobiales bacterium | reverse complement strand
ACGGATACCGGGGCACGTTCCCCAAGTTCTGATGGGCCAATTTTCGCAACCATCCTGATGGCACACTCCAGACCTACCAGAATCGCCTCAATCAACCGCTTCGTCTCTTCGGGGTCGCTTGCCTCGAAGCAGAGGAAATCACCACGTTTTTCGGGATCGTCATTTTCTCCGGGGAAAAGGGCCTCTCCAATAAAAAACATCCCGTCGAGTTCAATGCCTCGATTCTCGTGGAGTTTCCGGACTCCATACGCTTTATCGACCCCGAGTTTTGTGACATCAATCGAGCCAGCATCACCGAGATTGACGCAGAATCCGGGCAGGAGATGATCCACCTTCGCTTTCATGACTGACCGCTTCGCAGAATCGACCTCCCGCTTCTTGCCGACGGGTGCATTCGGCCCCAGAGCGGAATACGTGATTTGGCTTCCCCGGTCTTCGATGACTTCACCCCACCTCTGGGAGACCCGGAACCCCGACGCGGCACTTGCTTCCTGCAAGGCATCGATGATGGACTCCTTTTCACCTGCGGTAAATTCCTCCGAATAAAGCTCCTTCCATCCCGACTCGTACTCGTAGAATTTTGTTCCACAGATGGGTAGCAGGCTCAAATTTTCGAGATGGCTACTTTGGGAGAGATCGGACTGCAAGATCTGTTTCTCGAATTGCGACCAGTCGTGGTTCGAGATAATAGCGACCTTCACGATGCTCAGCAGCCGACTGAGCATCGTCGCCATTTCCCCATCGAGGGGGGAGTTGCCCTCAGCCAGTGTACCGTCCAGATCAAATACGATTAATTTTTTCATAGAATTACTAAGTCACCAGTTTGCCTACCTTATTTCCCGTCACGGTTTTGGATCTGCGAAACATAGTCGTCCTTTCGTCGGATCATCGGGCAGTGTAGCCCCCGTCGATGACCAGCTCGCTGCCGGTTACAAATTTCGATTCGTCCGAAGCCAGATAGACGACGCCCCAGGCTATGTCCTCTGGCACACCGACATGACCGATCGGATGCAGGCTGTCGAGATTCTCACGGAATTTCTCGACACCCTCGTCAGACCGCTCGCCCAGATCCTCGACCAGCGGAGTCCAGATGAAGCCCGGATGGACCGAGTTCACACGGATCTTTTCCTTCGCGTAGAGGAGGGCGTCGGTCTTTGTCATCATCCTTACCGCACCCTTCGAGGCATGGTAGACCGGGAGGTCAGGCGCTCCGACGATCCCGTAGATCGACGAGAGATTGATGATGCTGCCGCCGCCGGACTCACGCATCGTGAGCAGCGCCTCGCGGGTGCAGAGGAAGACGCCTTTCACGTTGACCGCCATGACCTGGTCCCATTCTTCGCAGGTGATCTCGTGGGTTGGCTTGTCCGTTCCCGAAATGCCCGCATTGTTCACCAGCACATCGATCCCGCCGAACTTTCCGACGATCTGTGCAAACATCCGCTTCACCTCCGACTCATTCGAAACATCCATATGCCAGAACGCGGCGCTGCCGCCCGCTTTGGTGATTTCCTCGACGACCTTGCGGCCCGCTTCGTCCTGCAGATCGGTCACCGCGACCTTCGCACCCTCCTGTGCCAGAATAAGACTGATGGCACGCCCGATACCGACGGCTCCGCCCGTGACAATGATTGTTTTTCCTTTGACTCGATTCATGATCCTGTTTCTTTCCTCTTTGTGTTGAATGGCCTTTTTCTCTTCGATTCCCCCGGTTGGGATCCAGATTTTCCGTAGAAAGAAATCGCTTCTACCCTCTCGCGATCATCGCGTGTTCTCCGGCGCCCCCCGCGACCTGCCGGGCCTTTTTCAAGAGACCCGCTGGAATGGCAAACGAGAATCGGGAAGGTTTCGTTTCCGTTCCCTCCTCCGCTCCCCGCAACCACCAATAGAGATTTTGAGGAAGCGGATACGTCTCCTCCCCGATTCGGAGCAGGCAGGAATGATGCTTTGCCGCGAACTCAACGATAGGAGTGTATTTTTTCCGTATCCTCCTGCGGAGAGCGATGGAAACCGCATTCGCCGTGCTCCTGTCGCACATCCCGGAATTGTAGCGATCATCCATCGCCTCGATGTCAGCAAAGCTCACTTCCAGTTGCATCATCGTCAGGAAACTATTTTTCATGGAGAATCTAGGTGGTGGGGTGGGGGCGATATTTCTCGGCCGATTTTCGGACCCGTATCGGTGCCAGACTAGGCTCGGAAGGATTCTGGACCTATAGGGTGAAACCCCACCTTTTGTGAATTGCCTTGTGGGATCTCTTCTCCCCCTCTAGGGTGAATTCGGTCCGTGGAAGGAATGGATCTGCTAGCCTCGGTCCGACTTGACCCGTGCCCGCACCAGCAGCCACTCATCACAAACAGCCTACGAAGGCTCTTCATCAAATGAACCGTGCCACCCAACCGATGCGAGCCTTCGCGGAACGCCTCATTGCGCATGAGGCTGACTCTCGCTCTTCTGATCAGGGACCATTGGCCGCATTCACCGTTCCTGACAGGATGCGATCCCATCTCACGATGCTCATGGGCAGCGGTGGCCATCGTGCGCTTTTGATGCGGGCACTCGCTCTCGCCGGTGAGGAAGTCCCTTGGCTACATGACAGCCGGGTCGACCTCGCGGGGAATTTACAAAGGCCCGATCGTTTCGAAGAGTCGGTAGACCCATACGAAAGGAGCGAGGGCGGGATCGTGTTGGTGGCCCAGTTGATCGGACTGCTCGTGGCCTTTATCGGCGAATGGATGACGCTGCGATTAGTCAGCGAGATCTGGCCGAAGCTTCGCGAATACGTCATCACAGATCAAGGTGTCGTGGTAATCGAACCACGCCAGACGGACTATGCCGGCCTCACCACCGGGATACCGACACGGCAGGGCCGCAGAGATGATCCCTCGCCCGAACCGAAAGCGACCTCATGATCGGGTAAGAACGGATCTGATGGCCACAGAACTCCCCTCCGCCAACATGTCCAACGACCTTCCGGGCCACTTCCTCGAACTCGCGCCGATGCCGATCGCCACGGTGGAGGGGGCGGCGCATCTCGTGCGATATGTGAACCCTGCCTTTTGTCAGATCATCGGGAAGTCGGCGGATCAACTCCTCGGGAGATCCATTTCAGAACTGCTTCCGGAACGGGACCGATGCCTCACCCTCATCGACCAAGTATTCCGCACCGGGAGAACCCTGAATCACACGGAAACGGACGTCTCCGAGGCCACCTCCCTTTTCTGGTCCTACACGATGTGGCCCGTCTTAGCGGGAGAAGAGCGCGTGGGCGTCATGATCCAAGTGACCGAAATTACCGCGACCCATGCAACGACAGTAGAGATGAACGAGGCTCTCCTCCTCGGTTCCCTGCGCCAGCATGAACTCGTCGAAGAGGCAGCGAATCTGAATCAGCTCCTTCAGATCGAAATCACCGAACGGAAAAAAGCCGCAAAAGCGCTCGCGGAGAAAGCTCGCCTCCTTGATCTCACCCACGACGCAGTCATCGAAGCAGGCGAGCAGTTCCAGTTCATGGCCGAGTCCATGCCCCAGAAGATCTTCACCGCGAAGCCCGACGGAGAGATGAATTACCTGAACCAGCAGTGCAAAGAATTCACCGGCCTCTCCCTCGATCGCTTGCTGGGTTGGGGCTGGGTCAGCTGCATCCATCCCGACGACCTCGAGGAAAATGTTCGCCGGTGGAAAGATTCGCTCGCGAGCGGGAAAGATTTTGAGCTGG
>JAGNMT010000476.1 GCA_017991025.1 Verrucomicrobiales bacterium | reverse complement strand
GGTGCCGCTCCGGCAGGACCGAAATCCGTCCCGCTGGAAAATGACTACTGTCGCGCTGTCATCGGGGCGCCCCTCACGGACGAAACGATAGACGGTATTTTGACCTCTCTCGGTCTTGAAAAATCGGGAGCGGTCTGGAAGATCCCGAGTTACCGGCTCGATCTCGTGCGCCCCATTGACCTCGTCGAGGAAGTGGCGCGGGTCTATGGTCTGGACAAGGTCCCCTCGCACACCCGGGCCACTTTTTCTGCGGCGTCAAAAGCGGACGAAGCCTACGATTTCATGCGTTCTCTCCAGAACCGCCTCTCAAGCCTCGGTTTTTTCGAAACGCGGAATCTCAAGCTCATCTCCGGCGCGCAACTCGCGGACGATCTCACGACCACTCATCGCGGCATGAGCCCCGTCCGGCTAAAGAATCCGCTCAATGACGAGCAGGATTACCTGCGCCCCGGGCTCCTTCCCGGTCTCCTTGCCTCGGCTTCGCGAAATCAGCGTTTCGGTCGGTCGGATCTGCGGCTTTTCGAGATGGGCCGCGTTTTCACAGCCCCTCCGAAAGGGGATGAGATCGAGCACGAGCATCTCGCCTTGCTCATGACCGGTGCCCGGAGCTCACGAAGTTGGACTGAGGGCAAGCCGAAGGCGCTCGATATCCACGACCTCCGCTCCGCTCTCGAGCAAATCTGCCCCGACGGACTGAACCTTGTTCCGGTCGATGATGCCCGGCTCCTTTGCGCGTGCAGCATCGAGATCGGTCAGGGGAAAAAGGCGGTCAAGCTCGGTCTCGCCGGCATTGTTCCGCCGACACGGGCGCGGGAACTCGACCTTAGTGCCCCTGTCCTCGTCGCCGAGGTGAACATGAAGAAACTGATGGGGGCCAGGAACACCGACCTCGCTCATGCCGATCTGCCGAAGTTCCCGGGCAGCTCGCGCGATGTCGCGATGCTCGTGCCAAAATCGCTCGCTGCCGGCACTGTGGCCGCCTTTTTTAGTGCGCATCAGGAACCGCTTTTGCAGTCGGTGGAACTTTTTGATCTGTTTGAGGATCCTGATGGCGTGAAACTTGCGAAGGATAAAAAGTCGCTGGCTTACACGATTTTGTATCGCTCTCCGGATCGTACACTGGAGGGTCCCGAGGTCGAAGCCGCCCACGCGAAACTTTTGAGTTCCCTTAAGTCGGGATTAAACGTAGAATTCCGGTGAGAGGCCTTTTTGAACGAAACCTTCCAACACCTTTTTTGACTTTTCCTGCAGTGTTCGACCATTACCCATCAAATACAGGCCCGGACCGTTGATACGTTATTGGGGGCTTAGCAAATCTTCGGCTGTCATGCCTCCACTGGAAGGCAAAAGTCGATGAGCGGCTCCCTCCCTGTTGAGTGACGGGAACGTGAGCCTCTAGATCGGGAGACGGCACAGGTGGGAAACACTTAAAGCGCCCCGGAGCCCCATGCGGGCTTCGGGGCCTTTTTTTAGTTACGGGAGTTTTGCGATCGCGTCGAGAATGTCGCCCGGGGTGATAATGCCCTCGCGGATCATGATCGCCGGTTTCGAGGTGTCGGCGGGGTAAAGCAAATAGAGCGGCACCCCGGCG
Source organism: Verrucomicrobiales bacterium (assembly GCA_017991025.1). Taxonomy (GTDB): domain Bacteria; phylum Verrucomicrobiota; class Verrucomicrobiia; order Verrucomicrobiales; family DEV007; genus Arctic95D-9. The sequence continues at coordinate 2,129 of JAGNMT010000476.1, read as the reverse complement.
CGGCCGTATTCTTCGAGGATTTTGGCAATGCTGGCGTCTTTGTTGGTCCAGTCGGCGATGACAAACTCAATGTTGTTTTTCGTGAAGGCCTCGTGAACTTTGGTCGTCTTGATCGCGACGCGCTCATTGACCTTGCAGGTGATACACCATTCCGCCGTGAAATCGACAAAAACGTGTTTCCCCTTGGCCCGGTGACCGGCGATGACTTCGGCGATGTCCACAGTGCTCGCCGGTGCCCGTTTGGCAGAGGCTTCATAGGCGATGCCGAGGCTCATGAGAAAGACAAGGCACGCCACCAATTTCGCCTTGAGTCGTACCGTGGTCGATCTCTCATAGCCGGCAAAGCGGCCAAGGATCCAACCCGCGATCGCGACAAAAAGCACTGCGGCGAGAGCCCACTGAAGGCCTTCCACATTGAGTTGACGGGAGAGCACCCCGATGAGCCAGACCGCGACCGCAAGCATGGGAAATCCCATGAACTGTTTGAAGGTCTCCATCCATGCGCCCGGAGGCGGGATGACATCGAGGAGTTTCGGGAAAATGGCGAAAATGAAGTAGGGCGCGGCGAGTCCGAGGCCAAGGGTCGTGAAAATCAGAAACATGAGGGGCGCGGATTGTGCGAGGGCAAAGCCGATCGCCGGAGCCATGAGCGGCGCGGTGCACGGAGTCGCGAGAAGCACGGCAAGGGCGCCGCTCCAGAAGCTGCCCGCATAGCCGGATTTGTTCGCGAGATCACCGCCGACGGCGGTCATCGAGGCTCCCATTTCAAAGACACCGAAGAGACTGAGGGCGACGATCACCATCACAAAGATCAAACCGATCACAAAACCGGGTTGGCGGAGCTGCACTCCCCAGCCGAGGTCATCGCTCCCGACGCTGCGAAGCACAAGCATCACCGTCGTGAGGACCCAGAAAAAGACGAGGATGCCGAGAGCAAAGATGAGCGAGTGGACGAGGACCTTTTTACGATCCTCTCCTGACTGACCCACAAAAGACATCACCTTGAGCGAGATCACAGGAAAGACGCACGGCATGATGTTGAGGATGATGCCTCCGAGAAAAGCGGCGAGGAGAATGCCGAGGAGACCTCCGCCAAAGGGCAGGGCCTCAGGGGTGATGACGGGTGGCTTCTCAGATACCCCGGTGGTGTTAGCGGCATTGGGAGTGGCTTCCGGTGCGGCTACTGTCTTTGCCGGTGCCGTTCCTGCGGTTGAGACATAGAACCCCGTATTGCCCGACGCCGTCTCGGCGATGAGCAGTCCGGAAAATTCGGAAGGCGCGGTGGTGAGAGATTCGTGTTTCGCCGCCGTGATCGAGACCTGATCCCCGGATACCGTCGCGGTGGACTCGGCGAACGAGTCGAGAACGTGATTTTTGAGCGGGTAAAATTTGAGTTTGGTTTCAGCAGGAAACGCGCCGGAGGGAAGCCTCGTTGTCATGACCACGTTGGTGCCCGCGAGGGTGATCGTGAGCGGCGCTTCGACTGACTTGGGGAGTTTGTCGGTGACGGAGGTGATTATTCCCGCTTCGGGAGAGGCCACAGAGACAGCACCGACTTGGAGGGTGATCGAGAGGTCCGCTTTCCCGGGAACGCAGGTATTCGGGTCGCACATTAGCCAGCCGGCCTTTCCGCTGAGCGTGATGGGTTCGCCCGGCTTAAGATCGGCAGGCGGCGTGATCGTGAGAGGATGCATGACCGCCGTGCTATAGCCGTAGCCTGCCTCGCGAACGCCGAATCCATAATCGGTGATAAATTTTTTCGGGATCGGGAATTGCAGCTCTCCGGCGGTGAATCCGGCGGGAAGGGCTAGTTTTAGCGAAGTCGGAATGCCCGTTTCCCCGGGGTTGAGCCAGTAGGTATGCCAGGTCGGATCGATCGTGAACTGGAGCGCGAGGGTGAACGGCTCTCCGGGCTTGATCGTGGAGTGACTCGAAATGAGGCGGGCCTCTACGTTCTGGTCACGGACTGCGACCGATTGCCCGGAGACCGATGAATGCAGCAGAATCGCGAGGGTGGAAAGCGCGAGGGAGAGAAGTCGGGGTGAAGCCATAGGGGTTAGACGGGGAAATCGCGAATACCTTAACGTTTCCGCCGTGAAAAGCGATTCTCAAGTGACGCTTGTGCGGGG
>JAGNMT010000475.1 GCA_017991025.1 Verrucomicrobiales bacterium | reverse complement strand
GGCTAAGACAGAGGACGTACTTCTTCATGAGGAAACCGGGGAGATGGCTCCGATAACGTCTTCACAGCGTTCGCAGAGTCCGCTTGCAGACTGGAGCGATACGGATCGTCGACAGCGCGGACATTCGTCGTGAGAGGTGACCACGACGCTCGCTTTGGCCGCTCCCTCTCCGATTTCGACTGAAATCGCCGAGACCATGAGAAACTCGAGTGCCTCTTCGGGGGCTTCCGCGAGAACGGCTCTTGCTCCATCCTCCGCCGGAAGGTGAAAGACAACGGCAGCACGCTCCCGCTTCTTGAACTCATCGGCTTTCACCGCCGCATCGATCGAGACCTGGGCGAGATCGCGAAGACGCGAAAGGTGCGCGATTTTCACCGTCGCCTCGTCTCCGGCAAAAGCAGGATCGGCTTCGGGGAAAAGCTCCAGGTGAACCGAGCTCGTGTGACCGGCGAACTCCCAGGCCTCATCTGCGGTGAAGGCGAGAACCGGGGCGATGAGTTTGACGAGCCCCTCGAAGACCCGGTGGATCGCGGTCTGCGACGCTCTCCGGCGCGGTGAAGCGACGGCGTCGCAATACATGCGGTCCTTCGTGATGTCGACGTAGAGGGCGCTGAGATCGACGGCGCAGAACTGATTGAGAGTGTTAAAGACCTTGCGGAACTCAAAGGCCGCGTAGGCCTCGCGGCACTCGCTCACAACCTGATGCAACCGCTCGAGAATCCAGCGGTCGAGCAGGGTCATCGCCTCGGGACCGACGCCGTCCTTTTCGATGTCGAAGTCGTTCAGGTTCGCGAGGAGGATGCGCAGGGTGTTGCGGAAGCGGCGATAGGGCTCCGCCGTCTGCTTGAAGAGATCTTCGCCGAAGGGCACTTCGTTCTGCCAGTCCACACTGCTGACCCAGAGCCGGAGGATGTCAGCGCCGTATTTGTCGTAGAAATAGGCGGCATCAACGGGTTTTCCGGACTTCTTCGCTTCGGATTTGGAGATTTTCTTTTTATCCTGATCGACGACAAAACCGTGCGTCATGACCGCCTTGTAGGGGGCCTTGTCGCGCACCGCGACACTGAGCATAAGCGAACTCTGGAACCAGCCGCGATGCTGATCAGTCGCTTCGAGGTAAAGGTCGGCCGGGCAAGTCAGTTCGGGATGCCGGTCCAGCACCGCGACATGGCTCGAGCCGGAGTCAATCCAGACGTCGAGTGTGTCGGTGCAGCGTGTCGTTCCCGCAGGGAGACCCAGTTTGTCCGCCCACCAGGCGTTGTCCTTTTCAAACCAGAGATTCGTCCCCTCCGATTCCGTGAGGTCGGCGACCTTTCGCGCCAGCGCAGCATCAATGATAGGCTCGGCGGTCGTCGCATCGTAGAAAACGGGAAGCGGCACCCCCCAGGTCCGCTGACGGGAGATACACCAGTCGGGTCGCGATTCGACAGTTCCAAAGATGCGGTTGCGACCCCAGTGCGGGAGCCAGCGGACCGCGTCGATTTCTTTCAAGGCCGTCTCGCGGATTGCGTCGATGCGGATAAAGAATTGCGGCACCGAGCGGAAAATGATGGGCGTTTTTGATCTCCAGCAATGCGGGTAGCTGTGGAGGTAATTCTCTTTCCCGATGAGGGCGCCTTTGCCGGCGAGCATTTTGATGATAGGCACGTTCGACTCGTGGACGTGCTGCCCGATAAGAGACTCCACCCCGACTTCGTCGGTGAATTTTCCTTCATCATCGACCGGCGAGAGGAGCCCGAGGCTGTTCTTCTGCCCGGCGAGATAATCCTCGGATCCATGACCGGGAGCGATATGGACGGCACCGGTGCCCGTTTCGGTGGTGACAAAGTCAGCCAGGATGAGGCGCGAAGTACGGTCGAGGAAGGGATGCTGCGCCTCGGCACCGTCGAGGTCCGCGCCTTTGAATTCGCTCAGTTCGCCTGAAGTAAGAAATCCCGTCTTCTGCCCGAAGGCTTCGACGAGTTCCCTCACGATCACAAAATTCTCAGTCACCCCACGTTCGGCGTGAGTGAAGTTCCCCTGCACATAGGTGAAGAGAGGATGCACCGCGATCCCGAGGTTCGCCGGGAGTGTCCAGGGGGTCGTGGTCCAGATCACCATCGAGCTTTTTCCCGCGAGATCACCGGTGACGAGCGGGAATTTCACAAAAATCGCCGGATCTTTCACATCCATGTACTCGACCTCCGCCTCCGCAAGCGCGGTCTGGGCTCCATAACTCCACTGCACCGGCTTTTGACTTTGATAGACAAGCCCCTTGTCCACCAGCGTCGCAAATACACGGATGATGTCGGCTTCGTATTCGGGAGAGAGGGTCAGGTAGGGATTCTCCCAGTCGCCGAGGACACCGAGACGACGGAAGGAGTTCCGCTGAATATCGATGTATTCCCGGGCGAAGGCCTCCGATCGGCGGCGAATCTCCGGGGCATCGAGACCGCGGGATTCTTTCACCACCTTGAACTCGATCGGCAGGCCGTGGCAATCCCAGCCCGGGATGTAGGGGCATTCGTAGCCCGCCATGGACTTGCTTTTCAGGACAAGATCCTTGAGCACCTTGTTCAGCGCCGTGCCCATGTGAACGTCGCCATTGGCGAAGGGAGGTCCATCATGCAGAATAAAGCGCCTGGAGCCTGCGCGCTTTCGGTTCTCAATAATCTGAAAATACAAAGCGTCGCGCTCCCACTTCTCAAGTCGGACGGGTTCCCGCGTCACGAGATCCCCCCGCATGGGGAAATCAGTGTCCGGGAGATTCAGGGTCGCTTTGTAGCTGGTGGAGCCTTCAGGGTCGCTCATAAGTCTGGCAAAATCGAAAGGCGGCAAGCCTAGCACCCGCAATCGGCAGGGTCAAAGGGGAAGCGTCACGTCCGAGAATAGACCGAGCCATCCCTTGACGCCTCCCCGTCAAAGGCTAGAATCGCGGACACGCTCGAGTCTACCCCCTAAAGAATCAGCCATGAAATTCGGAATTATTGGAGCCGGCATGATCGCAAACTTCCACGCCAAGGCGATTCTCGCCATGGAGGGAGGGGAACTGCATTCCTTTTACGGAAGAAGGCAGGAGGCTGTCGACGAGCTCGTCGCGGAGAACGGCGGCATAGGCTACACCGACCTGGATGCCTTTTTGAACGACCCCGAACTCGACATCGTAACCATTGCGACCCCGAGCGGAGCCCACCTCGAGCCTGCCATCGCCGCAGCTCGCGCCGGAAAACACGTCATTTGTGAAAAGCCCCTCGAGATCACGCCCGAACGTATCGATCAAATGATCGCTGCCTGCGACGAAGCGGGAGTGACTCTCTCGGGAATCTTCAACCGCCGCTTCCATCCCGCCATGGACGCCTTCAAAAAAGCGGCTGAAGAGGGTCGCTTCGGTCGCTTGACCCTGTGTGATGCCTATGTAAAATGGTACCGGAGTCAGGCCTACTACGACTCGGGTGCTTGGCGCGGGACCTGGGCCCTCGACGGAGGCGGAGCGCTCATGAACCAGTCCATCCACCTCATCGATCAGCTCATCTATCTTGCTGGTGATGTGGCCTCTGTCTCCGCGTCGACCGCCTGCCTCGCCCACGAAGGCATCGAGGTCGAGGACACCGCCGTCGCCATCCTGGAATTCAAAAACGGCGCCCGCGGTGTCATCCAGGGGTCCACCGCCTGCTGGTCATCGACCGGACATCCCGCCGAAGTGCAGCTCTGCGGCGACCGGGGTTCCGCCTTCCTCGCTGATGA
>JAGNMT010000474.1 GCA_017991025.1 Verrucomicrobiales bacterium | reverse complement strand
TGGTTGCGGCGCGCAAAAGTCTCGGGGATCAGAAGGGGGTCATCACGATGCGCCGTCTCAACCGGCGTGAATACCGCAATACCTTGCGTGAACTGCTCGGCATTGAGATCAATGTGAGCGAACTGCCGACGGACACGGGAACGGGCGGCTTCGACACCGTCGGATCGAACCTTTTCATGTCCGGCAACCAGTTGGAGCAATACCTGGCGCTCGGTCGGGAGGCACTCGAGGAGGCGTTTGCGTGGCAGGTTGCTGCCGGGGTGGAGAAATCGCTGCGATACGAGACGGAGACCTCGACGCCGGTCGTGACCAAGTTCGTCGCCTACCAGATCGATGCGAGAGAGCGGGCGCAACGCTGGGTGAAGGCGGTTGAGGAAGCGGCGGCAAAGCCGGAAAATGCGGTCATTGTCGCGGCACTCAAAAAGGAACTGAAGAGCGATGCCCTCTTCCGCCGCTCGTGGGAAAAGATCCCCGGAGCGCCTTCACCGAGGTCGTTCGGATTTGATAAGAAAGGGGAAAACGATGCCGATCTCGCCAATGATTCACTGGGCGCGGGATGGCTCTCTTATCATCAGTATTACCTTCAACAACCCGCCCTCGATAAAGGAGCCTGGCTCGGGACGCAGACGAGACATCCGGCCGAGCTGAATGTGAACTACATCGAACTGCTCGTGCCCTTTGACTGGCCGGTCGGTGACTATGTCGTGCGGATTCGGGCGGCGGTCGCGAAAGACTCCCCGCCGGAACGTCACTTCCTCGATTTCGGCATTCATGCACGGACTGGAAAGGTTCTCGCCACACACGAAATCACCGGGACGCTCGAGTCGCCCCAGGTGATCGAGATTCCGCTGACCATGACAAGGGGGAATGCGACCCGCGAGAACCGGACGCTCTTCATTCGGGAAAAAGGGAGCTGGGACACGAATGAGGAAGGGGGCCGTAAGCGCGCAGAAGCGGTGAAGCGCAACGGGATCGGGCCGGAGCTGGTGTTGTGGGTGGATTGGATGGAAATTCAGCGGAAGCCGAACAATGGAAAACCGAAGCCGCCCGGGATCGCTGCCTTGACGATTCCGCTCGACGACAAGTCACCTGCCCCGGCAATGCCTGAAGTGCGCACGGCGTTGGAGCATTTTGCGACGGAGGCCTTCCGCGGCACGCCACCGTCGGCGGATTATCTGGACCGTCTCGTCGGGCTATATGATGTGAGGATCAAGTCCGGCGAGAAACCGGACGCGGCCTTGAGAGAGACCCTCGCGGTGGTGCTCTCTTCACCGATGTTTCTTTACCTCGCGGAGCCAGGCGCTGATGAAAAACATCGCCCGCTGACGGCAGAGGAGCTGGCGACGCGCCTTTCCTACTTTCTGTGGTCCGCTCCGCCCGATGCGACTCTGCGCGACCTTGCCAAACGGGGCGAGTTGATGAAACCGGAAGTGTTGGCGGCCGAGACGGAACGGCTCCTCAATGATCCGCGTTCCGGGGGATTCACGCGGGCTTTTGTCCACCAGTGGTTCGGTCTTGATCGCATCGATTTCTTTGAGGTTAATCACGCACTCTATCCGCGATTTGATGAAGGCACGAAGGTCGCGGCGAGGAACGAGATTTATGAAACCTTCGAATATCTCCAGCGCCACAACGCGAGTCTGCGGGACCTCCTGAAATCGGACTATGTGGTGATCAACCGCGTCCTCGCCCACTACTATGGCATTCCCGGCGTGAAGGGCGAAGGCTATGAAAAAGTGTCGCTTCCGAAAGACTCCCCGCGTGGTGGTTTGTTAGGGATGGCGGCGATCCACTTCATGGGCGGCAATGGCGATCATACCAGTCCCGTCGAGCGCGGTGCGTGGGTGCTGCGCAAGCTTCTGAACGATCCGCCGCCACCTGCGCCCGCGAATATTCCCGCGATCACCCGTCTCGCCGGTCAGGCGCTCACTACCAGGGAACGGTTGCAGGCGCATCAGGAGGACGCCCAGTGCGCGAGTTGTCATCGCAAGATCGACCCGATCGGATTTGGTCTGGAAAACTTCGATGCCGTTGGCCAGTGGCGCACGGAGGATAGCTATCAGGTCATGGACGCCAGCGGCAAGCCCGTTCCGAACGCGAAAAAGACCTGGGCTATCGAACCCGCCGCGACGATGCACAAAGGACCGGCGTTCAATGATTACTTCGGCCTGCGTGACATCATTGCAGCAAAAACCGGCGATTTCGGGCGTGGCTTCAGCGAGGCGCTGATCGAGTATGCGCTCGGCAGACCCTGCGGATTTAGCGACGAGCCGCTCCTTGATGACATGGTGAAAAAGGCAGGAAAGAAGGCCTATGCGATGCGCGAGTTCATTCATGCCCTGGTAGAGAGCAAAGAGTTTCATACGAAGTAATAAATCGAAGACAAATATCATGAGCATTCCTCCCATCCGTCGCCGCCATTTCCTTCGCTCTTCCACCTCACTCATCGCCCTGCCGGCTCTTGAATCCCTCGGGTTTCGCCGCTTTGCATCGGCGGCGGCCCCTGCATTGCCTCCGAAGCGACTCATCTTCCTGGGCTTCGGCTGGGGCATCACGACGGAGACCTGGTTTCCTGACATCAAGCAAACGGGTGCGGATTACACGCTACCGGAAGGCCTCAAGCCGCTCGCCCGTCACAAGGCGGATTTTAGCGTCGTGCAGGGCCTTTGGAACAAGTATAGCAATGAGGGCCACTGGGGCAGCACGATGTGGCTGACCGGTGCGAACCGGTTTGCGGAGCCGGGACAGAGCTTCCACAACAGCATTTCCGCCGATCAGGTGGCGGCGGCGAAACTCGGACTCGAGACTCGTTTTGCCTCCCTTCAGCTCAATGGTAGTGAGAATGGGGATGCCTCAGGGCACGGCCCCGGACTTTCCATGGCCTGGGATATCAGCGGCAAACCCGTCGGTGGACATAAGGGGCCTGTGGAGGCTTTTCATCGGCTTTTTTCCAAGGACACCACTCCCATCGAGCAGCAGAAGGCCATGCTCGCACAGAAGCGCAGCGTGCTCGATGCGGTGCTGGAGAATGCCCGCTCCCTGCAGCGCGGCCTTGGCAAAACCGACACGGCCAAGCTCGACGAATATTTTCAGGGCATCCGCGAAATCGAGACGCGTCTCAGTAAAGACGAGCAATGGATCGGCGTGCCGCAGCCGCAGGCCCCGCTCCCTGAGCCACAACCCGGCCTCGCAGGACGCGAGGAGATCAAGATCATGTACGACATTATCCTCGCGGCGATCCAGACGGACAGCACCCGAGTGCTCACCTACCGTCAACCCGTGAGCACCCTGCTCACCAGCCTGGGTATCAAGGTGGCTCCCCATGACATGAGCCACTACCACTCGACTCTCGGTGAAAAACTGGACGCATCGAAACAGCGCGACCTTGCGCAGAGCGAACTCCTCGCGGGACTTCTCGACAAACTCAAAGCAACGAAGGAGGCGGACGGGAGTACTCTGTTTGACCACGTCGCCCTCGCCTACGGCAGCAACATTCGCACCGAGCACAATCTCGACAACTGCCCGACGCTACTCGCCGGCGGCGGGGCAGGGATCAAGCTCGGGAAGAACATCGTCGCGCCGAAAGACACCCCCCTCAGCAACGCCTGGCTCAGTCTTCTTCACGGGGTCGGTGTCGAGGCCGAACGTCACGGGGACAGCAGTGGTGTTTTAAAGGAGATTATTGCATGAGATGCTCCGAATCTTGAAACAGGGGGGGATGGCC
>JAGNMT010000473.1 GCA_017991025.1 Verrucomicrobiales bacterium | reverse complement strand
CTGCTGTCACCACGTTCGAACCCCTCATCGGACTGCGGCTCAAGCGGCTGAACCTCGCGAAATCGAGGGTCGATACATTGCCCGCCACCGTTCCAACGACCGGCGAATGGGATGTTGATCTCGACGGCACCCCCTTGCTCAATCCTTCCGGCTACTCGGCCGCATGGCCATTTGGAAAATGGGTCGATGCGACCGTCAATAAGGAGGACGTCGCGACCGGAACGCTGAGTAAGACGGAAGTCAATGTCACCGGCAGTGCCGCCCCGACGGATAAGCCCAGGGCGATCGCCCTGCCGCGAGGTATCGACCCCGGCGTCCCCAACGTGATTCTGGAAGTCACCTGCACCTCGGGCCGGGCAAAAATCTGGCTGGAAGAACCGTCCGATTTTTTTCCCTCGCCCTGGATGAAACAGCGCAAAGTCAGAGGCTTCGGCGTCTTCCGCAGCGGCGGGTATGTCTCGCGGGAACTCGCGCCGGATCAGCCGGCGAAGTTGCGAGGCAAACTACGGCTCACGACCCGGAGCCGTATCTATGAGATGCCATCCGGTCAGCGCAACGAATCCATGCGCCCGCCCGACTGGTGCGACTACTCCTTCTATCTCGAGCCTCTGGATGGAAGCACGGTGACCGGCGTGCAGTTCAAACTCTCGTCGGCCCCTTGACCGGCACCATTCGAGGAGCAATTCGACAGACACTTGCCTCCCGACCCATTATGGTGTCCTATCATCGGGTGAACGATTTATCCGCCCGCCGCCCGTTGAAAAGCCGCAGCTCGCTCTGGGCGTCCGCTTTGTCGCGGGGCATGCTCAGGGCGGGTATCAGGCCGAATCAGGTGTCCGTGATGAGCGCCGTCTTCGCGGCAGGGAGTGCGGCTTGTCTGCTCTCGCTCTCCTGCGGGTGCCTCTCCCCTATTCTTCTCTGGTTCTTCGCCGCAGGGGGAATCCAGCTCCGCCTCATCTGCAATCTCATGGACGGCATGCTCGCCGTGGAAGGCGGACTCAAGACGACGAACGGTGATCTCTACAATGAATTCCCCGACCGGCTCTCTGACACCTTCATCCTCGCGGCGCTTGGATACGCCGGTGGCGATGAAATTTCCATTCTCCTCGGATGGCTTTGTGCCGCCGGAGCCCTGATGACGGCGTGCATCCGCATGCATGGGGCCAGTCTCGTCGGCACGCACGACTTTCGCGGCCCCATGGCGAAACCACAGCGCATGGCACTGGCGACGGCAACTTGTATCATCATGGCGATTCTCGCGGCGACGACTTCACGCTTCAGTCCCCTGCCCTGGATTCTTGGCGTGATGCTAGTCGGGATCATCATTACTGTTTTCCGGAGGCTGCTCGCTTTGTCGAGAGCGTTGCGAGAGAAGGCCGGGCAATCCACTACTTCTTCATGATCCGTCGTTTCATCGCCAGTCTCGCCCGCCTCGCTACCGGTGTGCGGCTCCTCCCGGTCACGCCTCATGGAACCGGCCCTGCGATCTACTTTGCGAATCACGCCAGTCACATGGACTTTGTCGTGGTCTGGGCCGCCCTGCCCGATGAAGTGCGGGATCTCACCTCGCCAGCGGCGGCGGAAGACTACTGGGGGGCAACGGCCCTCCGCCGCCGGATCGCCTGCGGCCTTTTCCGGGCCATCCTCATCCCCCGGCAGGATGTTACCCGCCAGAACAATCCTGTCGATCGACTCGGTGCGGGACTGAACACGGGGCGCTCCATCATTATTTTCCCGGAAGGAACACGTAACACCAGCGCGGAAACGGCGGAGTTCAAATCCGGTCTCTATCATCTCGCGAAACGCTTCCCCCATCTCCCGCTGGTGCCGGTGCAGTTGGAAAATCTCAGCCGCATCCTCCCGAAAGGCTCCCGTCTTCTCGTTCCCCTGATCGCTCAGGCACGATTCGGGGATCCCATCCACATCCTCGAGGGGGAATCGAAACCCGACTTTCTCACCCGCGCCCGGGCCACTCTTGTAGAGATGAATAGGGCCGACTGACCTCATGGACCAAGACACGCAACTCCTCCTCGGTCTCGTCGGCGGCATTCTCGTGATTGCTTCGGTGATCGGTGCGATTCTTTCCTCACGTGTGCAGCCCGGGACATCACGCAGCACCATCACGAACCTGAACGCGAGGATACGCTCGTGGTGGGTCATGGCGGCAATTTTCAGCGCCACGATTCTGCTCGGCCCGGTTTTCACGACCGTGCTTTTCGCGATGCTTTCCTTCCTCGCGATGCGGGAGTTCATCACCCTGAACCGAACTGAAAGAGCCGATCATGAGATCCTTTTCTGGGCGTTCTTTGTCATCCTGCCACTGCACTATTTTCTGGTCGGCATTCATTGGTACGGGATGTTCTCGATCTTCATTCCCGTTTACGCCTTTATTTTCATCCCCTTCCGTCGCGTCCTCACCGGCGAGACAAAGAACTTCCTCATGAGCACGGCCCGCATCCAGTGGTCCCTGCTCATCTGTGTCTACGCAGTCAGCCACATGCCGATGATTCTTGCCCTGCCGATTGCCGGCTATGAGGGAAAAAACGCCAATCTGCTCTTCTTCTTTGTCCTGACGGTGCAGCTCAGCGACGTCCTGCAATATGTGTGGGGCAAGACCTGCGGGAAGCGGCCCGTCGCGCCCCGCGTCAGCCCACACAAAACCTGGGAGGGCACGATCGGAGGCATTGGCACGACCGTGCTCGTCAGCACCTGCCTCTGGTGGGCGACCCCGTTTAATCCCTGGCAGGCGGCGGCGATGGCCCTCATGATCTGCCTCGCAGGCTTTTTCGGAGGTCTCGTGCTCTCGGCAATCAAACGGGATCTCGGGGCAAAAGACTGGGGCGGCGCCATCGCCGGTCACGGCGGCTTCCTAGATCGAATTGATTCGCTTTGTTTTGCGGCACCTCTCTTTTTTCACATCACCGGATTCTGTTTCGGGACCGGCATCGACCCCCGTCCGCCGGGATGGCTGCTCGAATTGATCGGGAGATAACATTCGAAAACAGACATGATTGCGTTAGTGTTAGTGTCGCTAAAACTCCCGAACCGGTTGATGAAGAAAGCCGCCTTTCCACTTCTCGCCGCCTTGCTCTCCATCAGCTCAATGGCTGCGGATCCTCCCATTCCGCCAGTGCCGGACAAACAACCCGAGCCGCCCTTTCCGTCGACTCCGGCGGCGACGTTACGAATGTTCCCCCCGGGGTTCTCTGTCAGGGAATTGCCCATCAAGCTGAGCAGTCTCAACAATATCGAGTATGCCGCTGATGGCCGCCTCTTTGCGGGTGGCTACGACGGCCGCTTTCATCTGTTGCGCGACACGAACGGGGACGGGATGGAGGACAAGGTGGACACCTTTTCGCCTGAACCGAGCCAAAACTATCCTCTCGGCATGATCGTGAAGGATGGCGAACCTTACGCAGTCCTCACTGATGAAGTGGTTCGCTGGCACGACACTGACAACGACGGAATACCTGATAAGCGCGAGACCGTGGTCAAGGGCTTTGACGATCCCGAATTGGTGAATGCGACTTTCATCAGCCATCGCCGGGTCGACAGTTCCATGGCCCTTGCACCGGGTCCGGACGGCTCCCTTTATGTGACGATGGGAAACGCGGGATACAACAATCCCTACTGGCACGACAAGCAGGGTCAGGCGCACTACACTACCGATCAAAGGCGGGGGTGCCTTTTGCAGATCCATCCTGACGGGAAGGTGGAACAACTCGCATCGGGTCTCCG
>JAGNMT010000472.1 GCA_017991025.1 Verrucomicrobiales bacterium | reverse complement strand
TACGCGATGAACGAGCAGGGAATGACCTTTGTTTTTTCTCCTGACCCTGAAAAGTTTACCCGGCTCGCCGGGAACCAACTGGGAGTCGAGGGTTTTGCAACTCCGGCGTTTGTTGGAGATGCTGTTTTCCTGCGGACCGCGGATGCCGCGTCAGAGCGTCAGGAGTGGCTCTATTGCCTGGGTGAGGATTGATATTCGTCCAGGAACGAACGGCCCGCCAGGCCCTCTGTCGGCAACCCGAACCACTCCGCCAGACTGGCAGCGACATCGGCGAAGGATTCCCTTATGCCAAGGCAGCGGGGGGCGAACGGGGCTTTTACAAGCAGGGGGACCCGTTCGCGGGTGTGGTCTGTCCCTCTCCAGGTGGGATCATTGCCGTGATCGGCGGTGATGATGAGTAAGGTTTCGTCGTCAATTCGGGGAAGGAGGGTTCCGAACCAGATGTCAAAGGCTTTGAGCGCATCGGCATATCCGACCGGATTCCGGCGATGGCCATAGAGCGAATCGAAATCGACGAGGTTGGTGAAAATGAAGCGGGGACGGGAGAAGCGCTCCTCAAGAAGATGGTCCATGACCGTGCATCCTTCGGTATTGCTTCCTGTCGGGAAGGATCGCGAGATTCCAGAGCCGGAAAAGATGTCCCCGATCTTTCCCACTCCAATCGTTTCGACTCCCGCCGAAAGGAGGCGGTTAAGAATCGTCTCGGGCGGAATCATGGAAAAGTCGTGACGGTTGGCAGTGCGGCGGAAGGATCCCGGTTCTCCCTCGAAGGGTCTCGCAATAACCCTTCCGATGCGTTCCCTGTCTGCAATCTTCCGGCACTGGCGGCAGATTTCGTAAAGCTTCGGAACGGGGATGACCGACTCGTGCGCCGCGATCTGGATCACTGAATCGGCGCTGGTATAGAGAATGGGATGGCCGGTGCGGAGATGTTCCTCGCCGAGTTCTTCGAGGATGACCGTTCCGGATCGGGCGTAGTTCCCGATAAAGGTGACACCACAGGTGGTCTCCATCTCGGAGACGAGATCGTCAGGGAAACGGGGGAAAGTGGCAAAAGCTTCGGCAAGAGGCGCTCCCGCGAGTTCCCAGTGGCCCGTCACGGTGTCTTTGCCTGCGGATTGCCCGGTGAGGCACCCCCATGAAAGGCGTGCCTCTGCTTTTGTTTCATGTCCACCTGCGAGAGACTCTGCCGCACGGAGCCCCGCGTTGTCGAGATTCGCCAGCGAAAATCCGGTGACCGTCTCGCGGATATGACCAAGGGTGTTGGCACCTTCATCGCCGAATTTTGACGCATCGGGAGCGTGACCGATGCCGACCGAGTCGAGGATGATGAGAAGGGCCCGCTTCACGTTTCAAACTCCCATCGGGTGCCACGCGGTTTTGAACTCAACCGTGTCGAGAATGCGGTAGGGATCGCGTGCCGCGTTGGAGAACCAGTCCCCCGGGGAGGCGAGAGCATGTGAATGAACCCGCTTGAGATTGTCTCCGGCCCCGGCCTTGAGAACCTCGTGAATTTTCGAATCTCCCGAGGCGTCGATGATGGCGTTCACGTCCATATGGCCCGAGAGCCAGGGGGCAAGTTCGGCACGCCGTCCGGTCAGGATATTCACGACGCCGGCGGGAAGATCACTCGTGGCGAGCGCTTCTCCCAGAGAAATGGCCGGAAGGGGAGCGGACTCTGAAGCGAGGACCACGGTCGTGTTTCCCGTGAGGATGACCTGAGCGATGAGTGAGACAAGTGCGAGGAACGAGGGGGCGTCCGGGGCAAAGACCCCAACGACGCCTGTGGGCTCGGGAAAGGTAAAATTAAAATGCGAAGACGCGGCAGGGTTGACCGAACTGAAGACCTGCGAATATTTGTCGGTCCATCCCGCAAAATAGACGAGCCTGTCTATGGCGGATGTGACCTCTGCCTCTGCTGCGTTGCGCGATTGTCCGGTGAGATCCGCGATCTCTCCAGCGAAGCTGTCGGCACGGCCTTCGATGATTTCGGCGGCGCGGTAGAGAATCTGTCCTTTCAGATAGGCGGTGGTACCGCTCCAGCCCGGCAGGGCCGTCCTTGCGGCAACGACTGCATCGCGCAGGTCTTTTCGTGAAGCGTGGCAGTAGTGCGCGAGGTGCTCTCCTGTGGTGGCATGCTGGGCTGTCATGGTGCGTCCGCTCTCGGTTCGGGGAAATTTTCCGCCAATATAAAGTTTGTAGGTTTTCAGGACCTTCAGTCGTGCCTGGTTCATGGTCAGAATGTAGTGGAGATTGAGAATCTTGAACAGATTTTTAGATGTGGATGAACAGGATACTTCACCGGTGACGGGCCATAAAAAGGCCTGCCGGAGGAAAAATCAGCTACTGAAGGTATGAGTTGAAAAGAAGAGGTTTTAAGTTAAACACATCCGGACCAAGGTTTAAGCCGTATCGACGGAGCGATGAAAAGCACGATAAATCATTTCCTGCCGAAAGAGGCTCTTCCGGGGCTTTTGTTGATGACGGCAATGGTATCCGCACTGGTGGTCGCCAACTCGGGTCTTGCATCGTGGTACGAGCAGCTTCTCAGGGTGAACGCGCAGATTAGTGTCGGTGAGTTCAAGATCAGCAAGCCCATCTTGCTCTGGATCAATGACGGGTTCATGGCTGTTTTCTTTTTCCTCGTGGGCCTGGAACTGAAGCGTGAAGTCATGGCCGGAGAGCTTTCCGACCGGAAGAAAGTCTTGCTGCCGCTGCTCGCGGCCTTCGGCGGTATCGCCGTTCCGGCATGTATCTATGCCTGGATCAACCGGGGTGATGCGGCGGCCATGGCCGGTTGGGCGATCCCGGCGGCCACGGATATTGCTTTCGCGCTGGGTGTGCTCGCTCTTCTTGGAAGCCGGATTCCAGTGGCGTTGAAAGTGTTCCTCGCCTCCATTGCTGTTATCGACGATCTGGTGGCGATCATTATCATTGCGATCTTTTACACCTCCGCCCTTTCGATCACGTCTCTTCTCTTCGCTCTGGTATTCATTGCCGGGCTTTTTATTGTGAATCGGATGGGCATCACGGCCAAGACTCCGTATTTGCTGCTCGGCGCGGCGCTTTGGGTGGCGGTCCTGAAGTCAGGGGTGCATGCAACTCTCGCCGGGGTGGCGATAGCCGCCTTCATTCCCTACCGGCGTGCCAAATCAACGCCTGAGGGAGGGCCGACGTTATTGGAAGATCTGGAGCACGGTATCCAGCCGTGGGTTGCCTATGGCGTTCTTCCGATTTTTGCCTTTGCTAATGCCGGTGTCGCGCTTGGAATGATTACAATGGATTCGATCCTGCAAACGGTGCCTCTGGGGATCGCGGCAGGATTGTTTTTCGGAAAACAGATCGGGGTATTCGGCGCGAGTTTTCTCGCGGTTAAGCTGGGTCTCGCCAAACTTCCCGACAAGGTATCGTGGCTCCAGATCTACGGAGTCGCCCTGCTTTGCGGTATCGGATTTACGATGAGTTTGTTTATCGGATCGCTGGCGTTCGACTACAGCAGCGGAGAGGTAAAGCCTTTTGACGAGCGGATCGGAATCCTCATCGGTTCACTGCTTTCGGCGATCGCCGGAACTCTGGTGCTTCGTTTCGCGAGCAAGGCACAGCCGGATTGAGGCGGGCCGTTATATGAGAGGTAAAGGAGAGCCGGCTCTTGTGTGATCGGGCTACTGATCGGATTGATGGACTGCGCTAAAAATGCTGGTGGCCAGAAAACGAAATTGGTGGTTTCCTTTCCCCGTGG
>JAGNMT010000045.1:12673-13964 GCA_017991025.1 Verrucomicrobiales bacterium | reverse complement strand
CGTTGCAACACCAGTCGTCTGGGTGAGGCAATGCGCCATCAGGACACATCCTGCGAAATACTCATGCTGTCCCGGTTTGTTACTCGGACTACCCGCAAGCATGACGATCTTCGCCTTTGGCGACCCGGTGACAACAGCTTCGAGCGGTATCTTCCGCTGCTCAGCCGTCAACTCATAGTCGGCCGAATAAATCGGAGCAAGGGAGCCCATGAGGAAACCACACGCGAACTGAATAATGAAAATACGACGCATGATACTATCCTGAGAGTCAGGCATCCTCCGAAGCAAGAACAAAAATCAATCCAGGTGCCGTTTCAAACCGCTTAACAACCAAAGCGGCGGTAGAAGTCAGTGATCGCCTCACGCCCGTATCACCTTGACCTCAAATGTCTGCAAAAACTTCGTGAGCGGTCCCGCTTTGCCGGTCAGTTCGATTTTCCAAAGGATCTCACGGTCGATCTGTTTCTCGATCGGGGTGTCATCGTCCTCATCAACCTCCTCGTCAGTGCTGTCGTACGACGCTTTAGCATTCCCGGGCACGGTGAACTCGCACCCCCGCTGCCAATGGTTGCCTCTCGCAACATTGACCTTCTTTTCCTCGATGATGGTCTGCGCGTGGAGCCTCTTTTCATCCACCTTATGATAGAGAGCACTATTGCCCTGACTGTCCTGAGCTCGCCGGTGCCAGGTAGTCAGTCGCTCCAGACAGACCAGATCGACGCGGAGATAGGCAAGTTCCGCGGGACCGGGTTGGATAAGCGCCATCTGCGCGCTCTTTCCCGCCACGAGCGGTTCTCCTGAGATCTCAACCAGCGTGAGCGGAGTTCGGGAAAGCAGCAGTTGGTAGAAACATGACCAGAGCAGGAGCAGGGCAAACAAACCGCAAAGCACGCAGACACCGAGAAAAACCCATCCAATCTGCTCCCCGCGAAAAGCCTGCCACCCCTCGAAGCCCGCGTATGCCACTCCTCCGAGCCCCAGTCCAAAGAAAAACGGCCTGACAAGTCCGGGACGCTGTTGCGTGAGCCGCACTGGCAGGACGTGCGGAACGCCGGGGTTCACGTCATCTCGAAAGCTATCCATCGGCCCATACGAGCAGGCAGGCATTCGGATGTCAATCGCAAAGGCCTCGATCGGGTCGGGCAGATGACAAAAACGGGATCGTAGATTCCTTCCTCTGTCAGACCGGGGTGGCAAAACTCTCAAGTGACCGCCGCACTTCGGCAATCACACCCGGCCAATGCCGCGGCCGGGTCTGATGAAACAATTTCAGACTCGGATACCACGGCGA